>CAZQOV010000178.1:0-5052 GCA_964595055.1 uncultured Bacteroidaceae bacterium
TTATTATCCAGTTGGGAGATTTTTGCAGACCTTACGATTCCAATAAATCATTTATGGATGTCTGGAACAGTTTTCCTGGTCCACGTTACCATGTATTGGGAAATCATGATACGGATGGCGGATTCACCCGCGAACAAACGCTGGTTTTTTGGGGGGCTGAAAAAAAGTATTACTCTTTCGATTCCGGCGATTTTCACTTCGTCGTACTCGATGGAAACGAAAAAAATCCATCTGAAGATCGCGCTCCTGGATATGCACGATACATTGGTAAAGAACAGCAGGAGTGGTTAAGGCAAGACCTCCGTTCAGCAGAAAAACCGGTAATTGTATTTTCTCATCAAAGTTTGGAGAATGAGGATGGAATAGAAAACAGGCAGGAAATTCGCAAAATACTGACCGATGCCAACACAGAGGCTGGTTTTACCAAAGTCGTTGCCTGTTTCAGCGGTCATCATCATATCGATTATTATGTGAAAGCACAGGGAATATATTATATCCAAATCAATAGCATGTCATACAATTGGGTAGGTGGAGATTACCAGACGATACGTTACAGCCAGGAGATTGATGAAAAATATCCATGGATTAAATATACCATACCTTACAAAGACCCTTTGTTTGCTTTTGTAACCATAAAAGACGGAATGATGGAAATCAGAGGGAAAAAAACAGAATTTGTTGGCCCCGGACCCGATGAACTGGGCTTTGTAAAACCAGGAATTAGCCCTGTTGTTCCCTATATTTCTGACAATAAAATATTGATTACCTAAAGATTAAAATTTAAACAATGCAATTTCGATCAATCATTTTTATCATTTTAACATGGTTTTTACCTTTTTCATCTGTTGGACAGTTAAAAGGTTTTGTATTTATTGACCAGAACGGTAACGGGAAAAGAGACCAGGACGAAAAAGGACTTGCAGGAGCTGTAATATCTGACGGGCAGAATGTGGTTCGTTCCGGCAGTGATGGCTCTTTTGAGCTTAAAGGGTGGGATAAACAAAGGTTTGTAACGCTTTACCAGGGGGGCGATTTCTCGTGTGACAATTACTTTATCCCTGTCAATTCAAACACTACTTCTTATCAATTTGCTGTTCAAATGAAGCACCGGAAGGAATTTTTCCGGTTTGTCCAGATTTCGGATACCGAAACTTATGAGTTCAGAGACTGGGTAGATCACCTGAAAAAATATATCAATGTTGGTTCCCCGGCGTTTTTGGTGCATACAGGAGATGTTTGTTACCGTTCAGGAATAAAATGGCATGCTGAGAATATTACATCGGAGAGCATGGGAGTTCCTGTTTATTATTGTCTTGGAAATCATGATTTGATAGCAGGGGATTATGGCGAGCAGTTTTTTGAAAGCCTTTTGGGGCCTTCGTGGTATGCTTTTGAAGAAGGAAACATGCTGTTTGTTGTAACTCCAATGCTGCGTGGTGATTACAAACCGGGCTTTACCCAGGAGGAGATAGGAACCTGGCTAAAGAATCTTCTGGAAGTATATGGGAAATCACAACCCAAATTTTTTTTCAATCATGATCTGTTGACCTCATCCGAAAAATTTGAATTTAAAATAAATGACATAGAAACCCTGGTTTTAAATGATTACAATGTGAAAGCCTGGGCATACGGTCATCACCACAAAAACATGGTTAAAGAACACGGAAATCAAGGTATTATTTCTTTTGGTACCAACACAGTAAAAGGCGGCATCAATCATTCCCCGTCTTCTTACAGGGTGATTGATGTTAAAGCAGATGGATCCGTTTTTTCACAGTTGAGATGGCTGAATGTACAGCGTAAAATTCAGATTGTTTCCCCTCAAAAAGGACAATGTATACCGAACAATAATGGAGAGGTAACTATTTCTGTAAATATATACGACAGCAGTGCTGAAGTTGACAGTGTTCGTTTTGGTATATGGGGCGCTGAAGGTTTTAACTGGGAATCTTCGTTAGATCGTTCCAAATGGAAAAAGATGAATCAGAATTCAGACTGGAACTGGTCGGCTTCATTTACTCCGGAAAATGAGGAAATGCACGAAGTTGTTGTGAATGCTTTCCTGAAAAGCGGTGAACTTCTTTCTGCGAAAGAAAAATTCAATGTAACCAACTACGGGAGCGATTTTGCAGATATTCATTGGGGTAACCTTGGAGGAAACATGCAACATCATCCGGTGGTAAACCAGAGGCATAAGCTGCCTTACCAACTGCAATGGACATCCAATATAGGCAGTAACATTTTTATGAGTTCGCCGGTTGTTCATGGTAATAAACTTTTTACGGCTGGTTTCGATGATGGAAATGCCCGAAATTGCTACATTGTTTCGCTTAACGCATCAACCGGAGAAGAAATCTGGAAGTTTAAAACCGTTAACGGTGTAAAAAACCAGATGGTGCTTGCAGGTGACTTGCTTATAGCTTCTGATATGCAGGGGATTACTTATGTAATCAACACAAAAAGTGATAACCTGGAATGGAAAAAAGAACCTCCCGCACATGAAGTTATGGGATTTGTGAAAGGTTTGGCAACCGATGGAAAAGTGGTTTACACCGGTTCAGGAAGAAATCTTTGTGCCCGTGATGTTTCCGATGGCCGGATTTTATGGCAAAATAATGAATGGAGCGGGGGAGACGGAACAACTACTACCATGACAATTGCAGGTGATGTGTTAATCGCTTCCAGTCAGTGGGGAGCTATCTACGCTCATAACCGTTTCTCCGGAGAGTTACTTTGGAGCCGAAGTGACGACGGCCTGCGATTCCGCGATGGAGTGCTTTCCTTTACCGATGGATACCTATGGGTAGCTCAGAATGAAAAACTTTATCAATTGAATTTAAACACAGGGGAAACCATTCAATCTTTTCCAACCGGAATGAGAAATACCGGGACTTCTGCCCCCATTGTTCTGAAAGATCGGATTATTGTTGCGGGTTCTCATCCGGGAATTGCTGCCTTTAACAGATTAACTGCTAAAAAGATTTGGGAGTTTCAGGTAGATCCTGCATTAATCTATACTCCTTCTTATTTTTGCGACAAGCAGCAAAGCATTGAAACAACTCCTGTTTTGGTGGGAAATAAAATTATTTTCGGGGCTATGGATGGAAATTTATATGTTCTTGATTCCAATACAGGACGGTTGTTATGGAAAACTACCTTAGGCGCACCGGTATTAACCAGCATTGTTCCGCTGAAAAATGGATTTTTTGTTTGTGATTTTGCGGGCAATATTTATCGTTACAAAAGCCAATTAACTGAATTTTAATAAGCAAATAAATGAAACATTACAAATTACTTTTTTATACGGCAATAATATCCTTAATGACTGCATACAATGGAAATAGCCAGTTAACCACATTTTATACCGGTTTCGAACCGGAAGAAGAGTCGCTGTATTCATTTGTGAAGCCCGACAGTGTAGTATATGCAACAGAACTGCAACGCCCCCAATGGAGTATCGGAATTTCAGGGCGTGCACTGGATCTATCTGAAAACGCTGTTCTAAGAAGACCTGTTTTATTGGATTCAACATTTGCTGTAACAAAAGATTCACTGGCAGATTTCTCTGCTCAGATTTGGGTAAAAACCATAAAAGGAGCAGCTACGGGGACAATGATTATGGGTAATATTCCAATGGAAAAAGGGACAAAAAAAGGATGGAGCATTTTTTCACAGGTTAATGGAGGCTGGGGGGTTCGGTTAAATGACGGATTTAGCGAAGTGGTTTATGAACCCACAGCACGTCAAACCATCAACGACGGAAATTGGCACCATCTGGCTTTCAGCCTCGATCGTAAAAAAGGAGAAATTTGGTTTTACTACGACGGGAAAAACGTAGCGATTTATCAAACCGGGAAATTGGGTAGCCTAAACAATGAAAGTCGGACGGCAATTGGTGGAAGTGATGCCTATTGGGATTATGGCTCCTTTGGACAATGGACTGCATTTAACGGTTACCTGGATGAGGTGCGGATATCTGACAAAAAAATAAATGCAGATGAAGTAAGAAAAGAGTTTGAAAAATATTTCAAATTACCGCCACTGGAAACCATTGAGGGTCCCCTAAGGGTTATGACCTGGAATATTTGGCATGGAGGAAGGCGGGATGGCCAGCATGTGGGAGTAAACAGAGTAATTGAAATCATTAAAAAAGCACAGCCCGATGTTATTGGGTTAATTGAAACGTATGGTTCAGGTCCCATCATTGCAGATTCTCTGGGATATTACTTTTATTTAATTAGCTCCAATCTGAGCATAATGAGCCGAATGCCCATCAAGGAAACCATCCAGGCGTTCCGGCCCTTCAACTTTGGGGGTGCCCGGTTGGATGCAGGAAACGGACGCGATATCATCCTGCTTGATACCTGGCTGCATTACTTGCCCAATTACCGGGGTGAGGTGGAAAACAAAAGCAGTACACCTGAAGAGTTGATTAAAGCAGAAGGTGAAAACCGTTATGCCGAAGTAAAGGAAATTTTGCAGCAACTTTCAGAAAAAGATTTTGAACCCGAAACTCCGGTTTTTATGGTTGGTGATTTTAACTGTGGCTCGCACCTTGACTGGAAAGACCTCACACGGGACATCCATTTTGGATATACAGTGGAATGGCCGGTAAGCAAAGCAATGGAGAATGCCGGATTCAAAGACAGTTACCGTGAATTACATATAGATCCGTTGATTGATAAAGGATTCACATTTACACCCAGGGCTGCTACCTCCACCCGTCTTTATGGTTTACGCGACCGGATTGATTACATTTATTACAAAGGCCCCGTTCAGCCTGTTGAATCAAAAATAATTGATTACCATCCCATTATGTTTCCATCCGATCATGCTGCGGTATTAACTGTTTTTGAATTATAAAATTTTGTTGTTTATTGAATGTTTAATTTTACAATCAAAAACCAATATCATGTTTCAGATAAATAAATACTTTATCCTCTTTGCCGCAGTAATTCTTGTCGGTTGCACTAACCAGCCCAAAGCGGATTACACCGTAAAAATTGATGATGCCATACGTGCCGAACAGATTAAGGAGATGAAATGGGGCAT
>CAZQOV010000179.1:0-5050 GCA_964595055.1 uncultured Bacteroidaceae bacterium
TTTCCACTGACAGCATTTTCGATCCCAAGAAAGAGGGCTTCCCGTGTAACACGCATCAATTCCCTTTTTTCCTTTGTCACTTCACCCACAGCATAGCTGTATGCAGAATCTCCAACATATCCATCAAGAACCACGCCACAATCGACCGAAAGTAAGTCTCCATCTTCAAGGACGTAGCCTGAGGGTATTCCATGGACGACCTGGGAATTCACAGAAGTACAAATTGATTTGGGAAATCCGCTATATCCAAGAAAAGCAGGGGTAGCTCCATGGTCCCGGATAAATTCATCAGCAACCCTATTGATCTCATCTGTGGTAATGCCTGGACTGATCACCCTGGCAATCTCTGCCAGTGTTCTTGAGACCAGTTGGTTGCTAGCCCGTAATTTTTCAATTTCTTCTGCTGTCTTATAATATATCATCAAAGAACAATTCCTAAATTAAATTGCGGCCGCACCTCCGGCACGACCCTTTATTCTACCGGATTTCATCAATCCGTCATAGTGTCTCATCAGCAAGTGACTTTCAATTTGCTGGAGGGTATCCAGAACAACCCCAACAAGAATCAATAAGGATGTTCCTCCGTAAAATTGAGCAAACTGATTATTTACTCCGGCAATCATGGCAAAGGCAGGCAAAATCGCAACAATGGCCAGAAAAATAGATCCGGGAAGTGTTATTCGGGACATGATTGTATCAAGAAACTCTACGGTCTTTCTTCCGGGTTTGACTCCGGGTATAAACCCTCCGTTCTTTTTCATATCTTCAGCCATTTGCACAGGGTTAATGGTAATGGCCGTATAAAAGTAGGTAAACAATATGATCAGGACAGCCAGGGTAAAGTTGTACCAGAATCCCTGAATATTAGCAAAAGCCGCAGCAAAACCGGATAATGATTCCGAATCGGCGAAACCAGCAATGGTTATAGGAATAACAACCAGGGCCTGTGCAAAAATGATGGGCATCACACCGGCAGCATTTACCTTAAGGGGTATATATTGTCTGACTCCCCCATATTGTTTATTTCCGACAATTCTCTTGGCATATTGCACCGGAATTCTTCTTGTTCCCTGTACGAGCAGAATGGTACCCATAAAAACAAAGAACAATACAACAATTTCAAGGAGGAAAGCTACCATGCCTCCGGCTTCAAGTCTACCGGTAAATTCGGCCATTGTTGCAAAAGGCAATTGTGCGATAATTCCGATCATGATGATAAGCGAGATACCATTGCCTATTCCCTTATCGGTGATTCTTTCGCCCAGCCACATTACGAACATAGTTCCGGCAGCAAGGATTATAACAGCAGCTATAGATGAGAATCCGGATACAAAGGCTTCCGGGGCCTGCATTCTCAGGTTTGCAAGGTAACTGGGACCTTGCAGGAGAAGTATGGCCAGGGTAAGATAACGGGTGATCTGATTCATTTTTCTTCTCCCGCTCTCTCCTTCACGCTGAAGCCGCTGAAAATAGGGTACCGCAATACCCAGTAGCTGAATAATGATAGAAGCGGAGATATAAGGCATAATTCCCAATGCAAAAACGGATGCATTTGAGAACGCCCCCCCACTGAACATATTGAGCAAATTCATTATTCCGCCTTCGGTTTGATTTTTCAAGCCTTCAAGGGCTGTAGGATCAATACCGGGAAGAACAACTTTTGTTCCTAATCGATAGATCAGCAATATCCCAAGCGTATAAAGAATCCTGACTCTCAGGTCTTCTATCTTATAAATATTTTTTAAGGTTTCAATAAAGGATCTCATCAGTTTCTCCTGTTTTTAACCGGTTAGCTTAATACTTCTGTTGTTCCCTCTGCGGCTTCGATTGCTTCTTTAGCTTTGACTGAGAAAGCATGCGCTTTAACATTAACTTTTCTTTCGATTGTACCGTTACCAAGAATCTTAACAAGATCACCCTTACCGATAAGTCCTGCGTCTCTGAGTACATCAATATCGATATCCGTAAGATTTTTGCCTTCGGCAAGTTCCTGAATGGTGCTGATATTAATAGCCTTATAGCTTTTTCGGTTAATATTTTTGAATCCGAATTTAGGAACCCGGCGCTGAAGCGGCATCTGACCACCTTCAAATCCCAGTTTGCGGGAATATCCCGACCTGGATTTTTGACCTTTATGCCCGCGTCCAGCTGTATCACCGGTTCCGGAACCTTCACCACGTCCCAGTCGTTTCTTATTTTTCTTTGATCCTTTTGCCGGTTTTAACTTACTTAAATCCATTTCTTCAAGAATAATTATATAATTTATACTTCTTCTACATTCAACAGGTGTGACACTTTGTTAACCATTCCTTTAATCTGTGGAGTAGCCTCTACTTCCACACTGCTATTAAGCTTTTTCAGGCCCAATGCTTCAAGGGTTTTTTTCTGACGAACGGTACTACCAATTTTACTCTTTACCTGTGTAATTTTAATCTTGGCCATTTTTGTTTGAGTTTAACCATTAAACACTTTGTCTACACTCACCCCGCGCTGTCCTGCAACCGTAGCAGGATCCCTGAGTTCAAGGAGTGCCTTGAATGTGGCTTTCACCAGGTTGTGGGGGTTGGATGATCCTTTGGATTTTGCCAGCACATCTGTAACGCCGACACTTTCGAGTACAGCACGCATGGCACCTCCGGCCTTAACACCGGTACCGTTGGAAGCAGGTTTGATAAATACCGTTGCTCCTCCGTATTTGGACAATTGTTCATGCGGTATTGTTCCGTTATATACGGGTACACGAATCAGATTTTTCTTGGCGTCTTCAACTCCTTTTGCGATGGCAGTTGTCACCTCATTGGCCTTACCCAATCCATAACCGACGATACCATCCTCGTTCCCAACTACAACAATAGCTGAAAAACTAAAGGTTCTACCCCCTTTGGTAACTTTCGTAACACGCTGGATGCTCACCAGTCTGTCTTTTAACTCAAGATCGGTTGTTTTTACTTTCCTGATACTTGTTGACATAATTCTAATTAAAATTTAAGTCCGTTTTCCCTGGCAGCATCAGCTAAACTCTTAACTCTGCCATGATATAAATAACCATTTCTGTCGAATACGACTTTCTCGATCCCTTTTTCACGAGCTTTTTCAGCGATTCTTTTTCCAACTTTTTTGGCCTGTTCCGTTTTATTCACCTTATCTCCGTCTCCAATCTCATTTTCGGTCGAGCCTGCCGATGCCAGTGTCTCACCACTTCTGTCATCTATCAACTGAACATAAATCTGTTTATTGCTCCTGAAGATATTCATTCTTGGAACCTCTTTTGTTCCTGAAACTTTACTGCGGATCCTAGCTTTTATTTTGATCCTTCTCTTTTGCTTTGATAAAGCCATTGTATTACTTCTTTAAACTAATTAAACACTTGCAGATTTACCGGCCTTTCTTCTTAACTCCTCACCTACAAACTTAATTCCTTTACCTTTATAAGGTTCCGGGGGTCTGAGTGATCTGATTTTCGCTGCTACCTGCCCAATCAGCTGTTTATCGGCACTCTGAAGGGTAATTACCGGATTACTTCTCCGCTCCGTTACTGCTGAAACACTAATTTCTTTCGGAAGCATAATATGGATATCATGAGAATATCCCAAACTCAGCTCAAGGATCTGACCTTTGGCTTCGGCTCTGAACCCCACACCAACCAGTTCCTGTTTGATTTCGTACCCTTCGGATACCCCTTTCACCATATTGTAGATAAGTGAACGGTAAAGACCATGCATAGACTTATGTCGTTTTTGTTCCGTTGGCCGGCTAATCGTGATCTGATTGTCTTCAACCTTAACGCTCAGGTCCACGTTTACCTTTTGTGAAAGTTCACCCTTGGGGCCTTTCACCTTCACAACATTGTCATCGGTGAGTTCAACAGTTACTCCCTGGGGGATATCGATGGGTAAAATTCCAATCCTAGACATTTTCAATACTTTTTTAATATACGTAACATAATACCTCTCCACCCACATTATTTTTTCGGGCTTCCTTATCGGTCATAACACCCTGTGAGGTAGAAATTATAGCAACACCGAGCCCGTTCAATACCCTGGGCATGTCCTTTCCGGAAGAGTATTTACGCAAACCCGGACGGCTGGCTCTTTCAATTCCTTTAATGGCTGAGACTTTTGTCTCCGGATGATACTTCAGGGCGATTTTAATGGTTCCCTGAGGTCCTTCTTCTAAAAATTTATAATTCAGGATATAGCCTTTTTCAAAAAGAATTCGGGTCATATCTTTCTTCAGGTTGGAGGCTGGTATATCCACCACCCTGTGTCGGGCCATCACTGCATTTCTGATTCTTGTCAAGTAATCTGCAATAGGATCTGTCATCTCTTTATAATTTAATCATCTAATATTTACCAACTAGCTTTCTTTACACCCGGGATTAAACCTGCTGATGCCATTTCTCTGAAGGTAATTCTGCTGAGGCCGAACTGACGCATGTATCCTTTTGGTCTTCCAGTAAGCTTGCATCTGTTATGCAACCTTATAGGATTAGAATTTTTAGGAAGGCGGCTAAGTCCGACATAATCTCCTTCAGCCTTAAGTTTAGCTCTTTTCTCTGCATATTTTGCGACAAGCTTTGCACGCTTGACTTCCCGAGCTTTCATTGATTCTTTAGCCATATCGGAATAATTTATTTTTTAAATGGTAATCCAAATTCTTTTAATAATGCAAAGGCCTCTTCATCGGTTTTCGCACTTGTAACAAATGTGATTTCCAGGCCCATTATCTTATTGATCTTATCGATATCAATTTCAGGAAAAATAATCTGTTCGGGAATACCGAACGTATAATTACCCCGACCATCAAATTTACTGCTGATACCATTGAAATCGCGAATCCTGGGAAGCGATACGTTAATAAGTCTTTCCAGGAATTCATACATTCTTTCACGACGCAGTGTTACTTTAGCGCCAATGGGCATTCCTCTTCTCAATTTAAAATTGGAAACGTCCTTGGAAGATATAGTCTGAACCGCTTTCTGCCCGGAAATGAGTGTTAACTCTTCCTGCGCGATATCAGCCAGTTTCTTATCTGCAACAGCATCTCCAAC
>CAZQOV010000180.1:0-5000 GCA_964595055.1 uncultured Bacteroidaceae bacterium
CATCTTCACTGGGATTTCGAAGTACAATCACCTGGCTTAGCCCATGAACGGTTGCGCTGTCTTTTTTTACGTGAATGGCGGTAGCTTCATCAATGCCGACCCCTATTTTGGAGGGATTTTCAAGAATGACCGCTATCAGGCGATTCAATCGCTGGCGGGCAATGAAATGCTGGTCAACAATTATGCTTTCGATGAGTCCGAGGCCTTCTTCCAGAATCATATTATCGGCTTCTATGGTTTCGAAATAGCCCGTATAGACAGGATGTTTTTTCTGATCGCCGGTGATCATCAGCCGGCTCTGGACTGCCGCACCGGCACTGGTGCCCGCAATCATTGTTCCATTCCGGTAGGCAGTATGGATGGCATCGAATACATTGGTATTTTTCACTGAGTCCATAAATCGTGCCTGTGCACCACCGGTAATATAGATCATGGCAGCATTTTCAAGTAATTCCAGTTGTTCTGCATCCAGTCCTTCTCTGCCGGATCTGAGTTCATAAATATTCTGAATACCCTGCTCCCGGAATTGTTTGGCTGCGTAATAAAATGAGGTATCGGGTTCGGAACTGGCCATGGGAAGTATAGCGATATAACCGGCGGTATCCACACCGCTCAGCCGGATCATATCCTTCACCATTTCGGGGGGACGGCTGCCACCACCTATAATAAACAGATTACCGCGGGGTGCGGGTGTTTCTTCAGTAGACGATTCCGGTTCGGTGGAGCAGGAAAAAGCGAAAATTAACGCGAAAATGAGGAGAAGATAGTTTTTCATTGGGGGTTTTTATTGATTTACCTTTGAAAACTATGTGACCCTTAATCGAAACGCAAACGATGCCCGTTCCTGCGGAACGGGGAGGTGGGGGAATTGTGAAACATCATTACTGCGGAAAATTAATTTTTACCCTTGATATCTATTATCCTATTTTGGTTAGGTGATTCCCTGTTTCCTGTGAATAAAAGATTTCTATCGATATAAAGATTTCATCCTCAAAAAAATGCTTTCATTCCCCGGTTAATAAACCAGGAATCAAAAGCATTAACCAAAAAAATAACCATAACACTGAAAACAACAGGAAATTCAACCTCACTGATGGTCTTCTCAGTCTTTCTTACTTTAAATAAACCCGAAGTTACAAACAGATAAGGCATTCCTGTATGCCTTAATATTCACACTCATGTGAGTAATAGCAACAAAAGAAGAACTACAATTACTGCACCGGCAGATATATAAATCCCATTTAACTGCTGAAACTTTTCTTTCATGGTCAAGACTTCATGACGAAGCCTTTCCTTCTCCGGTCCACTAAGACCGGGGATATCAAGATCCATGATATCGTTTAACCGTTTCATCATAACCTCAGCTTCTTCTTTTTCATGAGCTACTGAGGTAACTTCCATAATATCCTTTTCAGATTTTTCTGCAAATAATTCCAATGGCTGAAATACTAAAAACAGAAATAATACACCTAAACCCAAAATATTTTTTTTCATGTGAATCAAATTTTAAAAATTACTTTTATCAGAGTTGCTCTCAATTGCCTAACAAAAGAAGGTATAAAGAGTTCTGTTGTTTGTCGATTTAAATCCAAATACGAATTATTCTCCCGGTAGTAATAGTAGGTTCCTTAACAAAACTTTTTAACCTTTGAAGGTTTATTTTCTTTTCTCTACCTTTGTCCTATGCCACATTCTCACGGTAATACGGAAATGGATCATAATAAAGCTTTTGCTTTTGGTATTGGTTTAAATGTCATCTTCGTTGCAGTTGAAGTGGTTTTCGGATTGCTTGCAAATTCATCTGCATTACTGGCAGATGCAGGTCATAATGCCAGTGATGTATTAAGCCTGGTATTTGCTTGGTCGGCTGCCTGGCTGGCCACCCGCAAACCCAAAGGCAAATATACCTACGGCCTGAGAAAAACCACTATACTGGTTTCCATTTTAAACGCTTTCCTGCTTTTCGGTGCAGTCATAGCTATTGGCTGGGATGCCTTTAGCAAAATACAGGATCCGGAACCCGTCGCGGGAAACATGGTAATGATTGTCGCAGGAATTGGCGTGATCATCAATACTGCAACGGCCTTGCTATTTATGAAGGGGCAGAAGGGGGATTTGAATATCAGAGGTGCTTTTCTCCATATGTCAGCCGATGCAGGAGTTTCACTTGGAGTGGTAATTGCCGGATTAATTATTAAGCTAACCGGGAAATACTGGATAGACCCGTTGATGAGCTTTATTATAATTGCCGTAATCCTCTGGGGAACATGGCGATTATTTATCGATTCCATTGATCTAGCCCTCGATGCCGTTCCCAAAGATATCAATCTCGAAGAAGTCAGAGAATACCTCTTGTCAAAACCTGATGTGGAAGATATCCATGATCTACACATCTGGGCCATGAGCACCACCTCAGTTGCCCTCACCGCACACCTTGTAATGCCCGATACAGAAAAAGATGATAAATTCATCTATGATCTTCAGTTTGAGCTCAGAGAAAAGTTTGGTATTGGGCACACCACGTTCCAGGTGGAGGACGAGCGAATTGAGGAGGATTGCGAACTGGATTGCTGAAGAAAAAACAAAAGATGAACTTTTGATGAAATATGTGGTTTTTTCGCTATTCTTGAATCCCCGGCGATGGGACATCGAAATTACATCATAATTACTTCCCTCATTCTCCCCTTCCCCAATCCCTAACGTTTATTATCTTTGCAAAAAATTAAAAACAATGCCAAATGATCTAGTTCGCGTGCGTTTTGCACTAAGCCCCACCGGACCTTTGCATATTGGGGGACTCCGGACTGCTCTTTACAATTATTTATTTGCCCGGAAATACAATGGGACATTTATTCTCAGGATCGAAGATACCGATCAGCTGAGGTTTGTTCCGGGAGCTGAAGAATATATCCGGGAATCTTTAAAATGGTGTGGCATTGAGCCGGATGAAGGAGTAGAAAAAGGGGGTGACTATGCACCTTACCGTCAATCTGAAAGAAAAGAGCTCTACAAGGAACATGCCGAGAGCCTTGCTCTTTCCGGATATGCTTATTATGCTTTTGATACCCAGGAAGAACTGGATAAAATAAGATCTGAATATGATAGCAGGGGAGAAACATTCCGTTATGATGCCAGTGTGCGGAATGGACTCCGAAACTCTCTTAATCTGCCGGTTGGTGAAGTTAAAAAACTTATTGATGAAGGAGTCCCCTATGTGATCCGGTTTAAATTCAATCCCGAGCAGAAAATTGTTATGAATGATATTGTAAGGGGTAAGGTTTCTGTTTTGAGTTCTACTCTCGACGATAAAGTCATATTCAAATCAGATGGAATGCCCACATACCACCTGGCAAATGTTGTTGACGATCATCTCATGAAGATCACCCATGTAATACGGGGTGAAGAATGGTTGCCTTCCCTTCCACTGCATGTAAGCCTTTACAGGGCGCTGGGCTGGGAAGACAGCATGCCACAGTTTGCCCATCTTCCGCTCATCCTTAAACCTACAGGTAAGGGTAAATTAAGTAAGAGAGATGGTGACAAAGGTGGCTTTCCTGTATTTCCCCTTGAATGGAGAGATCCTGAAAGTGGTGAGGTTTCGGCAGGATATCGTGAATCGGGATATTTTCCCGAGGCATGCCTGAATATACTTGCTCTTCTTGGCTGGAATCCTGGTGGTGAAAAGGAAATCTTCAGCCTTGACGAAATGGTGGAAGTATTCGAACTTTCAGATATAGGTAAGGCCGGAGCAAAATTTGATCCGGATAAAGCACGTTGGTTCAATCACAAGTACATGCAAATCAAGGATGTTTCAAGTATTGCTGATAAATTCACCAAACTGCTTGAGGAAAAGAATATTGATGCAGAGCGTGATAAAGTGGAAAAAGTAGTTGAACTGGTAAGAGAAAGGGCTGATTTTATTTCTGATATCTGGGATAATGCCGATTTTTTCTTCATAGCCCCTGAAGAGTATGATAAAAAAACGGTTACAAAAAGATGGAAAGAGAATAGTCCCGGGATGATGAAAGAACTGATGGATGTACTCAACGGATGTGAACCTTTCAATTCAGAAAGCATGGAAAAAAAAGTCAAACCCTGGATAGAAGAAAAGGAATACGGCATGGGTGCGGCAATGAACGCATTGCGACTCTGTCTCGTGGGTGCTTCTCGTGGTCCGGGAGTGTTTGATATTGCAGAAATAATTGGAAAGGAAGAAACCCTTTCGAGAATAAAAAGGGCTATTGAAAAAATAGAAAAATAGCTATGCGACCAATCCCCGCTAATAATGATTATATAGACATACATTCTCATCACAGTGATGTACATGAAGGTGTTTTTCGAATATACAATCTCTTTCTGCAGGACTTCCAGGAGAATACCGGTTATGAAGCAATTTCTGTCGGTCTTCATCCCTGGCACATCGATAATTACAATGATCCCGAAAATCTGGAAGCAACCCTGAACAGGGCTGTTAAAGAGAAAAATGTGATAGCAGTGGGAGAATGTGGTCTGGACAAAATCATAAAAGTCCCCCTGGAGAAGCAAAAAGATATCTTCATGAAACAGGTCAGAATTTCGGAAGAAAACGAGCTGCCTGTGATCATTCATTGTGTAAAAGCTTATCAGGAACTCCTTGAAATTCGTAACAACACAAATGCACATCAGCCCTGGATATTACATGGCTTTAACAGCAGCGCACAACTGGCAGGCGATATGATCAGTAAAGGGATTTATATTTCAGCAGGAACAAGGCTTTTGCATAGCCCTGAAAAGTGTCGTGAGGTCCTTAACGCTATTCCTGTAGAATTTCTTTTTATTGAAACGGATGATGATGAAGATATCAGGGAGATTTATGAGAAAGTCGCTAAGTGTATCAATATCAGCGTAAATGAACTAAAGGTTAACGTCTTTTATAATTTTAAAAAAGTATTTAAATGAGGACCCCTGCCTGGCAAGAGAGAACAGAATTATTGTTGGGTAAAGAAGCACTGCAAAAACTT
>CAZQOV010000181.1:0-4857 GCA_964595055.1 uncultured Bacteroidaceae bacterium
CAGATATCTCTTTTTTACAAATATTACATGCTTTTAAAGAGTCTAAACGGGTTGGGATACCGGTTTTCCAGTGTTTTTTACATCCCGGAAAATCCAGAAAAATGCACTGTGAAGGAATACCCAGTCTTTTCATTTCGAATCCACCGGTTAATAAATTGAGCACACAGGCCACTCCAATCAGCCCTGTTTTTGATTGACCGGACCAGGGTTTTAACCATTTTGAAAAGGATGAAGAGTGTTTGATGAGAACCGTTTTAACACTGTTTTGCTTCATTTTTTTGGTAATCATCGAAACATGACAATTGGGATTGCAATGCGTGCATAAAAGGTCGTTATTAACTTTTATGGCATTGCAATTCTCACTTTCACACATGCATGTTGGGAGAAGCAAAATTTTCTCTTTTGTTTTGGTAAATTTTTTTCTGAGACTTCTGTTCATTATTTCTGCCCCGGTCATATTAAGATGATATTCACTCTCCTTACGACCACAGAAAAAATAATTTTCCTGTTTTTTATAAAGATTCTCATGCGTTTTCAGAAATGAACTGGTATTAGCTGTAAATTTGCCCAGGTTCTTTTTTGCTTCAATTTTAAACCATTCGGCAAAATTTATTATTTTCTTAAGCTGATAATTGGCTTCTTCTGAAGGAAATTTGAGAAGGTTAATTTTTATTTTCTGAATTCTTTTTACCTCTTCGTTGAATTCTGATGTCGCAGAGAGGAAGGTAATAAGTTTATGCATTTATTAAAAAACCCCGGCAATTTTTATTACCGGGGTTTGTTTGCTCCCCAGGAAGGACTCGAACCTTCGACCTACGGATTAACAGTCCGCCGCTCTAACCAGCTGAGCTACTGAGGAATATTATTCAAGAAATATATTTTCCTTTTCAAAAGCTCCGCAAAACTAATAGCTTTTACTGAAAATCACAATAAATTATCGAAAAAAAAGTAATATTTTATTCTTTATCTAAAGATCATCTCATATGGTCCGGTTTTTTATCAATAAAAACTTTATTTTCGAGGCTTCATTATTACTTTTGCCTATTTAATGGATGCGAGTGGAGTGCAATATCGTTTGAGGCTTTGGGCAGATAAGCCCGATTTAGGAAATGCAGCATAATGTACACGGAGTGTAATTAATTCTTTATTTTTTAATTGATTATCAGATACTTTAGCTCAAGACCCTAACGGCAATTGCTCAATTAAAAGTCTTATCTTACTTTTCTGATAAAGTCTTTAATCAGCTGGAAATGATAAAAATGAACCTTCAAAAAAAGAATTATGAAAATATTGGGTATTGGGAATGCACTTATGGACATTGTTACCAGCCTTGAAGATGAAACCTTGCTTGAAAGATTTAATCTGCCAAAGGGCAGCATGACCCTGATCGACAGGCAAACTTCTAATTATATGAATAAGGAAACCCTGGCTTTAAAAAAAACCCTGGCTTCGGGTGGTTCGGCTGCGAATACGATTCATGGCCTTTCCAATCTTGGGATGGAGACTTCCTTTATCGGGAAAATAGGTCAGGATGATCTGGGAACTTTTTTCATGGAAGATATGAAAAAGGCAGGGATAAATCCTATTCTGTACAAATCGTTAAATGATACAGGCAGGGTCATTGCTTTCGTCAGTCCGGATTCGGAAAGAACCATGGCCACCTACCTTGGAGCGTCAGTTGAGCTTTCACCCGGTGACCTTATGATAGGGGATTTCACTGGTTTTCATTATGTGTATATTGAGGGTTATCTCATAAATAATCCGGATCTGGTAAAGCAAGCAATGAAAATAGCAAAGGAAAACGGAATTAAGATCTGCATTGACCTTGCCTCATATAACATTGTAGAGCAATACAGAGAGGTATTGTTGAAGGATGTGCTAAGCCAGGCAGATATCATCTTTGCAAATGAAGATGAAGCACGTGTGTTAACCGGTGCTGAGCCTCTCCATGCTCTGGAAATCATTTCCGGTATGTGTGATATTGCCGTTGTAAAAACCGGGGCTGAAGGATCACTGATTAAAAAGGGGGATGAGCAGGTTAACGTACCGGCACTAATGGTGGATAGCATAGATACAACCGGAGCTGGTGACATATATGCCTCAGGATTTCTGTATGGACAGGCAAAAGGATTAAGCCTCGAAAAATCAGCCTCTATCGGCACCTTACTTGCATCGGAAGTAATACAGATTATGGGGCCTAAACTGGAAAAGACCCACTGGGAAGAATTAAAAGAAAAAATCCGGAATATTGAAAATCTATAAGTGTATTCCTACTTTGACAGATCTGGCTCCTAAAGACAACAGGGAGATTTTTTTCGTTGTCAAAGCAGAAGTAAAAAACAATTTTAACAACAGTTTATTTTTAAGGGTTAAATAAAATAATAGCCATGAAACTCCGATTTTTTTTCCTGTCATACTTGATTTTTTTTATCACATCCTCTCTTTATGGTCAGCCCTGCAGAAATGACTCAGAACTTCTTCTTGAAAATATTATGCAGGGGGAAGAATGGATGGGAGTTTTACCGAAAGATCCCTATTGGTCAAAAGATGGGAAGGTCATATATTTTGACTGGAATCCCGAAAATGAATTGCTTGCTTCAAGATATGGCTATATGATCGAAACCGGTGAAATTAAAAAATTAACCCATGAAGAAATCCGAAAAACAGTGCCTGATGACGGTGTAAGTACGAATGAAAACAGAAGTAAATTCCTTTATACCAAAAATGGCAACCTTTTTATTTACGAGGGGGATCATGCAAAAATGCTTTTGGACCTGGATCAGGATATTTCTTCTCCTTATTTTTCAGCCGATGAGGAGATGATTTTTTTCAGCACCAAGAGAAATTTTTTTCGCTATACTCCTTTGGAAGGAAAAGTTGAAAACCTTGTTGAGGTAAAACCCGGAAGTCCAAAACCTGAAAAGAAAAAGTTTTCTAATGATCAGGAAGAATGGCTTTACAAGGATCAGATAGGTTTATTCGATGTGTTTAAAAAAGATACCGCAGAAGAAAGTATTCGCAAAAGAAGAAAGGATCTTCTTAAATCAAAATTACCCTATAAGATTTATTCTCATGATGACAGGATATTTACATTAAATATAACCCCAGATAATAAGTATGTTACATTCCTTAAATTCAAGCAAAACTCTAAAGCAAAAAGAACAGATATGCCGAGGTTTTTGACAAAGTCAGGATTTACTGAAAATGAAACCGTTCGTTCCAAAGTTGGTTTTCCTCACGGGTCTGTTGAACTCGGAATATATAGCATACAACAGGATACCATTCGTTATGCCAGTATTAGCGGGCTCCCTGGAATTTTTACCTACACGGTTTTCAAGGAAGAACAATATACCGAAGAACGCGAAGAACCCAGGGAAGTCTATTTAAGTTCTCCTGTCTGGAGTCAATCCCGGACTTCTGCTGTAATCAATGTGAGATCCACGGATAACAAAGACCGATGGATTTGTAAAATCGACCTTGACTCAGCAAAACTGATAAGTTTAGACCATCAAAGAGATGATGCATGGATAGCCGGTCCCGGCATCGGGTGGTCCACCTCTTCGGGCACTCTTGGGTGGATTGATGAGAATACCATTTATTTTCAGTCTGAAGAATCGGGGTATTCACATCTTTACACCTACGATCTGGGTAAAAAGGAAAAAAAGCAATTGACAAAGGGAGAGTTTGAAGTGTATGATCCCATGCTTTCCAGGGATAAGCAATATTTCTATTTCACTTCCAATGAAGAGCATTATGGAGAAAGGCACTTCTACCGGATGCCTGTGGAAGGGGGTAATCCTGTGAGATTAACCTACATGAAAGGGAGGAATGATGTATCTCTTTCACCTGGTGAAGATAAAATGCTGATCAGACATTCTTATGCCAATCAACCCTGGGAACTCTATATCGCTAAACTGGATGCAGATGATCCTGAGGATGTTCAACCGGTAAAAATTACGAATTCCTATTCGAAGGAGTTTCAATCCTACAACTGGAAAGTTCCTGAGTTTATTCGCTTTCGGGCTTCCGATGGGGAAATGGTACCCGCCAGAATTTATCGTCCTTCGGAGGAGAAGAAAAACGGAGCTGCGATTGTTTTTGTTCATGGAGCAGGATATCTCCAGAATGCTCATAAATGGTGGAGCAACTATTACAGGGAATATATGTTCCATAACTTCCTTGTTGACAAGGGTTACACTGTCCTTGATGCCGATTATCGTGCAAGTGCAGGTTATGGCCGGGACTGGCGGAATGCTATCTATCGTCATATGGGAGGAAAAGATTTAAGTGATAATATAGATGGGGCCATGTATCTTATCGAAAATGAAGACATTGATCCTGAAAAAATTGGCATTTATGGTGGCTCATACGGAGGCTTTATCACGCTAATGGCTCAATTTACGAGTCCGGGTACCTTTAAAGCCGGAGCTGCATTACGACCTGTAACAGATTGGGCTCACTATAATCATGGCTATACTTCCAATATTCTGAATACTCCCACGGAGGATTCACTTGCCTATTACCGCTCATCACCTATTTATCATGCCGAAGGACTGAAGGATCATCTTCTTATGTGTCATGGTATGGTGGATGACAACGTACATTTTCAGGATGTTGTGAGATTATCCCAGAAATTGATCGAACTACGGAAAGACAACTGGGAACTGGCTGTTTATCCGGTAGAACCTCATGGTTTTGAGGAGTGGACCAGCTGGCTGGATGAGTATAAGAGGATTTATAAGTTGTTTGAGAGGGTGTTGCTGGGGGAGAAATAGTTGGCGGTAATCGGTAATCAGTAATCAGTAATCGGTAATCGGTAATCGGTAATCGGTAATCGGTAATCGGTAATCGGTAATC
>CAZQOV010000182.1:0-4751 GCA_964595055.1 uncultured Bacteroidaceae bacterium
TCTGATAAACAATGCCGGTATTGCCCCTCCTGAACGAAAAGACATCCTGGAAGCAAGTGAAAATAGTTTTGAAAAAGTGCTGGAAGTAAATTTAAAAGCTCCTTACTTCCTAACTCAGGAAGTTTCTAATTATATGATTTCGAGATCAATCAAAGGGTCCATAATAAATATCACCTCCATCTCTTCCGAACTGGCATCGGTTAACCGAGGTGAATATTGTGTTTCAAAGGCCGGTTTATCAATGATGACAAAGCTTTTCGCTACAAGACTGGCAGAGTATGATATAAATGTATATGAAGTAAGGCCCGGGATTATTAAAACAGACATGACCCGGGCAGTCACTGAGAAGTATGATGAAATGATAGAATCGGGATTGACTCTTACCAAAAGATGGGGATTACCGGAAGATGTGGGCAAGGCTGTTTCGGCGATTTGTAGTGGGGATTTCCCTTATTCTACAGGAAGTATTTTTACGGTAGATGGAGGGATGATGGTTGGGAGGCTCTAGGATTGCCTACCAAAACAGTGACTCACCACATTTTAACCTCTACCAAATCTCGGCTCCACAAAACTTTCAACAAATCCAGGCTAATAATTAATAAGCAAGGCAAGCAAAGCAGCCGGCATTGCCCCTTTAATGATAAGATTATGATCATTCAGGGTAATTCCTGTGATAATGAAATCACCAAGTCCGCCGGCACCTATAAATGCAGCGAGAGTTGCCGTGCCAACGTTTATAACCATGGAGGTTTTGATTCCGGCCATAATTACCGGGGCAGCCAGGGGTAACTGCAACATGTGAAGCAATTGTCTACGGCTTAGTCCCATGGAAATACCGCTCTCCATTAATTCATCATTAATTCCTTTAATACCTGCATGGGTATTTCTGATAATGGGAAGAAGTCCGTAACTCTTTTTAAATTCATCATGTACCATGCGAAATGAAGCTGCAGCATCACGAGGCGGATTATCCATTTTCAGTATGGCGGTAAGTCCGGTGCCGGTGTATTCCGGATAAATATCGATCTCTCCCTGTTTTATAGCCTCAAAACATATCAGTGTTCCTCCCAATCCGAGTCTCCTCTCCACCTGCAGATCACTTTTGTTTTCCACTAATTGGGCAGAAATTTCAGCTAACAATCTGGATTCCGGAAATTTTTTACTGCCTACCATAATTTTGCCGGCTGATACTTTGCCGGTTCGAGATCCACCAGCTTCAAAAGTTCAGACATTCTGTTTTTAATCCTATCAGGAGTCCATCCTTCCAGGTGGGGTACCAGACCAATGTTTTTTCGGACTGTCCAGTGCGGAAATAATCCGCCTTCCTGTGAAACATATCCAATTTCCTTCTCAACCGGACCGGATCTTCAGTGCTAACATCCCTGGCGTTGATATAGATATTACCCGCATCCGGCTCCAGCAGGCGGTTGATCATTTTCAGTGTGGTAGACTTTCCGCATCCGCTCTGGCCGATAAGGCAGAGGGTTTCTCCTTTTTCAACCTTAAAGGAAATATTATCAACGGCTTTAATGCCACTGAAGGATTTGGATATGTTTTTTAATTCCAGCAATGGAGCTTTAATTATAAGTAAAAATAAGCATTTGTTAACAGAGGAGTAGATAAGAGTAAGAAAATCCACAAATAGAGATCACAAATAACACAAATACCAAAAGCATTCTACCGCATACATTTGTGTACATTTGTGCTTCCTATTTGTGTGTATTTGTGGACCCACTGGTTGAAGTAAATTTACAATCTCAATCTTTAACGACTTCTAAATTTACACTTCCTTCAAGAGGATTCTCCCGCAAAAGAAATTTGCCCCCTGTCTTCTTCAGTTCAATCTCATGAAGCATTCCTTCATCCGGTAAACAAACATAGCCATCCGCTTCTTCTCCGGTTGAGTAAACTTTCAGTTCCAATTCCGACCAGTCCATAAATTGCGTTGACTGAGCCAGTTCAATATGGGGAAGCACTGTTCCGTCCTTCACCAGCATGATAACAGGTATTTCTCCTGCTTTAATTTTATGCCAGCCGCTTTCATAAACCTTTTCTGTCTGGTAATCTATCCATTTTCCCGGCGGTAAATAAACATCCCTCTCATTTGTTTCTTCAAATAATGGAGCAACAAGAATATCTGAACCGAGAAGATATTGATTATCCACTTGCCACGAACCTGCATCATCGGGGTATTCAACAAACAATGCCCGGAGCATAGGCAAACCATTTTCGGAACAGTGTTTTGCCTGAGCATAAATGTAAGGCATAAGCCTGTAACGCATATTGGCAGCTTTACGGAAAGCATCCGCAAAATCTTCACCATATTCCCATGGTTCGGTGGGGGGTGCACCATGACTTCTCACATGTCCTGTAAGCATACCGAATGGTGTCCATCTTCTGTATAATTCTTCAGGAGTTTTTTGTACAAAGCCTCCAATATCATGACTCCAGAATGAAAAGCCCGAAAGACCTATAGAAAGTCCGCCTCTCAGTGAAGCAGCCATAGCCATGTCCGTATTGGCCGGATCGCCGCCCCAGTGCAAGGGATAACGCTGACTACCAGCCCAGGTGCTGCGGGCCCAAATGATGTTTTCACCGCTTACTTCTTTAGTTATATCAGCAACAGTCTTATTATAGCGA
Source organism: uncultured Bacteroidaceae bacterium (assembly GCA_964595055.1). Lineage (GTDB taxonomy): Bacteria > Bacteroidota > Bacteroidia > Bacteroidales > CAYRTD01. Next base: position 2,641 of record CAZQOV010000182.1, read on the forward strand.
AGAGGGTAAAGGTTATGTTCATAAAAACCTGTCCTCCCGTTAGCATATATACCGTTAAGTGGGGCAGCCTCACCAAAATCTACTTTAATAACAGCAACTCCCAGATCCAGAAGTCCTTTTATCTTATCCTGATACCAGCTTACCGTTGCCGGATTGGTGAAATCAAGTACAGCATCTTCATAGGGTAAATTACCTTTTCTGTTTTTCACATACAGACCTTTATCAATAATCTCGGGGAAAAGATCATTTTTTGGCACAAAATAAGGCAGCTGCCATAAAGAAGTTTTCAATCCCATTTCATCCAGATCATCAATCATCCGCTCAGGGTTTTCAAACCTTGAAGGTGCGAATTTATAATCCGACCGCCAGTCTTTTTCAAACCATCCGGTATCGAAATGAAGAACATCAGCAGGAATTTCATGATCCCTGAGTTTTTTAGCCACTTCCAGTCCTTCCTCCTGGGAAAAATAGGTGATCCGGCTCATCCAGAAACCAAAGGACCATAGCGGAGGCATAGGTGCCTTTCCTGTAACATCGGTATATTCATCAAGTATCTTTTTGGGCTCTCCCAGGAATACAAAAAGGTCTAACTCTTCATCTCCTATCATCAAAGAGTTCACACCACTGTAGTATTTCCCCACATCTACAGTTATGGGCGATGAAGTATGCATAAACATTCCGTATCCCCGGCTGCTCATGAAAAATGGGACCGGTTTATACATTGTTTCATTCTGGGTTCCATTGGCATCATCTATCCAGAGTACTACCTTCTGGCCTCGCTTGTTGAACTCCGTGAATGATTCTCCAAAACCAAAGATCTTTTCATCGGGATGAAGATCAAACACCGCTGCAAAACTCCTTGAATAGTCCGATGCCCTTCTCACCCAGCAAAAAGGCAGAACAGGAGTAAATGTTATAGCATTATCGCTCTTATGAAAAGTTCGGGTGAGCTTTTTTCCATTGTCGTCCCTGAACTCACTATGCCAGGGATGTTCCGTTATAATAAGCGAACCACCTTCCGAGCTGTAAATATGTTTATTACCTTCTTTGGAATATTCCCAGTTTCCGTTGGCCTCAACAGAACCACCCTCCAGCATAAGTGATTCAACCTGGCCTTCAACCTCCAATCCGGATTTCATACGGATCCTGAAAGTATGGCCGGAAACAAAACTCACTTCAAAATCCAGTGCAGGTGAAACTTCATATTCGCCACCCGGAAATTCATTAGCCTTAACCGGATCCATTCCGGCCAGCATATTATTAAACGCCTGCCTGGTTGTCCACTCATGGCGGGTATACACAATTTTCCCTTTCCCACTTGCAGGGTCAAAGTCTTTGAGACTATCGGCAAGGTAATAGGTGTTCTTGAAATCCCTGAAATCAGGGCTAATGTCGAGAGGGGCATTCAGGAGATTAAAGCCCTGTATCTGGCCTGATGCATAAGTGAATGAAAAAATGCACAGAATAAGAAAGCTGAGATAGTTTTTTATTTTCATCGATAAGTTAGTTTGAATTTGAAGGTCTAAATTAAAAGAGTATTGGATTCGAAACAAAGTTTTACCCGGAAATTGCTTGATTGATTATATTTTTTGTTGAATTGTGGTATGGGGGATAGGAAGAGGTGAACGGCGAAGGGTGAGCGGTGAGCCTTAGAATCTATCAACCTTTAAGTAGGCTAATCAGAAAAGTGTTTTTAGCACTAAATCTCCCTTTAGTTCAAAGCAATTAATTTCGTATTTTTACAAAAAAAATAATAGCATGAAAATTATATCTCTAAACCAGGTAGAAAAGCAAAAGGTAAATATGGAAGGCGCTGAAAAAGCATGGAAACAGATGCCCCTTTCATCCAAAGATGGTGCTCCGGTTTATTCTTACAGGGTATTTACCGTTGAACCGGGTGGTTTTACACCTTATCATCAGCATCCATACGAACACATGAACTATATCATTGAAGGCGAAGGTGCCCTGGTAAATGAAAAAGGTGAAGAAACACCGCTTAAAGCCGGTGACTTTGCTCTTGTGAATCCTGATGAGAAACACCAGTACCGGAATAAGGGGGATAAGCCTTTTAAGATGATTTGTGGGGTACCGAAGGAATTTGAGTAGCCCGG
>CAZQOV010000183.1:0-4743 GCA_964595055.1 uncultured Bacteroidaceae bacterium
GGGGATCGTCATCATTTGAACGTATCATTGCGTCAATGAAGTCCTTTTCCCCAAAATCTTCCTGAAAGAAGTTAGCCGGAGGATAACTGGTATACCTTGGTACCGGTTGATTATATTTGTCGAGTAACTTATCGGGTATTTGCATTTTCTTTTGGATTTTGATTTAAGAAAACGATCAAAATAAACACACTCAGCCCAATGATGGCTTCAATCTGGAAGAGTCCTACATATCCAAGCATATCAGCAATTCTACCTGAAAACACCGCCATAAACAGACTGCTCAGGTGTGTCAGGACTATCTGTATGGTAAAATCTGTTCCTTCGCGTCCTGGCCTTACCCAGTTCATGGCCATGGTATAGATTGCCACTGTCGACATTCCATAGGCTGTCCAGATAAGGGCAGTAAGCGGGTAAATAAAACGAAGTACATTGCCTGTTATTTCGAAAAGGAGAAATAGAGATGCTGCTAACATGTTAACAAAAGAAAAAAGTATAAGTGCTTTCCGTGCGGTAATTCTTTTCACGATAAAACCGGCACCCAGGGCAGCCACTGCCCCGCAGGATGTACCGAAAATTCCCGAAATGAATCCTATTTTATCGGCTTCAAAACCAAGATCTACAAAATAAGGTTTTAACATGGCAAGTATCCCGATCAGGCCCGAATAAAATAAAAACAGTGTAAGTACCTGTCTGATGGTTTTTTTCTGGCCAAAGAACGACCCTATATCTTTTAATCCGGCAACAGGCCTTTCCTTTTCTTCAATTTCTTCATTGGGTTCAAATTTTTTTGTGCCGTAAAGAGGGATCAAAGCTAAGAGCACGAAACCGGCCAGTCCGGCCAGTAATCCCTGCCAGCCGTAATGATGATAAATGATAAGCAAAACCCCGCTGCCCACGAGAGTGCCCAGAAAACTCCCGGCCGATTGCATGCTGTTTCCCAATCCTCTTTCTTTCTTCTTGAGCGTAAGAATGGCAAAAGCATCGGTTGCTATATCCTGGGTGGCACTGGCAACGAAAGCAATTACCATAAGAATGACAATCAGTTTGAAATCAGTGGATATTTCAAAAAAGCCGATGGATAGAATAACCACCGCGTAGAAAATTTCAGAAACAAGGATCATTTTCCTGTAATCCCCGCGGTTCCTCCCTTTTCTGTCAAGAAGTGGTGCCCATAAAAATTTAATGATCCAGGGTAATTTAATCAATTGCCAGTATCCGATGGATTCGAGAGAGTAGTTCTCCTGTCTCATAATTACCGGGACAACCGTTGAAAAGAAACTCATGGGAATGGATTGTGCCAGGTAGAGACTCAGGAGGGTTCCGTACTTTTTTAGGTTTGTCATTTATTATTAGAAAAAATAAAGATTTTCGTTTTGTTTATTTATTTTGATTTTGATTTGCGAATCGGCTATTATTCATTTGCAGACTTCTTTGAGCTTTAAACCGAAGCATTAAGGCTTTGCAGCCCCATAAATCCCGCCGTAAGAGGAACTTTTTTCTTCGAATTGGGGTTCTTTGAGCTATAGAATATATTTCTGAAGAAGCTATATTTTAATTTTTATACTTGTACCTATCAGCCTTGGCTTTCCCTTCTGCACATATGCATTTCCCAGTGCGTTAAAATAAAATGAATTATAATCCACATTCAGGAGGTTCTTTCCCCAGAAGCTCCATTCAAAATACTTATTTTCAAAGCTGAAATTGGCATTCATCAAACCATAGTAATTCTGGTAATCCTGGTTATTTTCATGCCAGTAATGCTTTCCGAATCCATTATAGCTTGCCTGGATAAAAATTCCGTTTATAAACTTGCCGCGAAGAGGTATATGATAATTTGCTCCGGTATAGAGGGTCATTTTCGGTGCGTAAGGAATGTAATTTCCACGGTAATCAGTTGATGCGTTTTTTTCATAACGTTCAAATTTTGCCTCATTCAGGCCTGTATTGAAGAAAACACTTAAACTTTTAGTTATTGCTGAATTGATCTCCAGTTCAACTCCCTTGCTATATGATTCACCGGCGTTGGTAATCATAGAACCATGTCCGCTGGGGACAGCCTGATATATTTGTTGATTTGTCCAGTCGATATAAAACAATGAAAGATTCGCAAGAAGTCTTCTTTGCAGTAATGTAGATTTAAATCCTACTTCATAGTTTACACTGGATTCCGGATCAAAACTCCTGTGTTCATCTTCTTCAAAAGTGGTGTTAAATCCTCCTGCTTTATATCCTTTTGAGATTGTAAAATAGCTGTTGAAGTTTCTGGCGGGAGAATATTTTAGTGAAAACTTTGGTAAAAATACAAATGAAGACAATTCTGCAGGAGAATTATTGTATACCTGGCTGGTTTCATCATTAATAACCCGGTCGTAGTCGTAGATCTGTTCAGATCTTTCATAATCCAGCCTGATGCCTCCCAGGATACTCAAATCATCTATGATGAAATCATTATATGAGGATTGATGAAAATAGGCGATCCCCCGGTTGAGATTATCATAGCTTTTGTTCAATGACATATTGGGTGGAATTCCAAATGCTGAAGCATCTTCCTGGTAAAACACGTCTACCCATGAGTCAAAATCCTGAATAAATGCAAAAACACCTGAAACAAAGCTATATTGAGAAGGTCTTGTCGAGTGCACTGTTATTTCCTGGGAAACCATATGCTGCAGTTGATCCTGGGTAACGAACAGGGCCTGCTGTGGTGTGAAATCCTGATCAACATCCTGTTTACCGTCAAAAAACTGATAGCTGGTTGTGGCATTGAGGGTGAAATTGTCCCAGAGATATTTTACATTGAAGTTGTTCGATAATAACCACCGGTCGTACGAACTGGGATGGTCATAACTGATTTGTTCTGCTTTTTCAGTTTCAGAATTATAAAGTGCATATGGATATCCTTCCTGGTGACTCTTTTCAAGATTCATGGTAAATTGTGTCTTTAATCTTCGTGAAGGATCAAACAGTAACTTTATTCTTCCACTCTGAGATTGCATGGCATCGGTTTTATTGTTGAGGTAGGTGTTTTCATAGAACCCGCCGTAATTAAATGCTGATGCATTAAATAAAAGTGATGCTTTTTCTCCAACTGGTTGACTGTGACTTAATGATCCCTTATAATAATGATAACTTGCGCCACTCAGTTCCAGGCTGGTTTCCCGGATATCCGATGGTTTTTTTGTAAAAATATTGATAATTCCACCCATGGTATTCCTGCCGTACAGTGTACCCTGAGGCCCTCGTAAAACTTCAATTCTCTCAATATCAAAAAACTCGAAATCAAAGGTGGCTTTTTCGAAATAAGGAACATTATCAACATATAATCCCACAGATGGAGAATTAATCCTCGATCCTATTCCTCTGAGATAGATGGGGGATGTTAACCTGGTGCCGTAATCGGGCATAAACAGATTAGGTATCATACCAGAGAGACCGGTCATGCTGCGGATGTTTTCATTTTCAATTTTTTTGTTTCCGATCACTGAAACAGATGCTGGTAGTTCGATTAATTTGCTGTTCTTGGTTTCTTTGGAAGAAATAACGATAACTTCATCCATTTCAACGGCAGGGAAGTTAGTGCTATCGGTAGAAACCAGTATATTTTGTGCGGGAAGGGATGCGAAAAATAAAAAAGGAATAAGTAATAATAAAAGCTTTTTCATTGCTAAATGTTTAACGTGATAATAAAGGACTAACAAGCCCGGGATAAAAAAGATTAACTTTCTTTCTTAGCAATTAACAAGCCGGGGGAGGTCGGGAAAAGAGTGAAAATGAAAGCTGATGGGAATAAAAACACAGTACCGGAGGAGGTATCTGGTCAATGTATTTCTTGATATGGAAGGAATATTCCGGATTTGGTTTTGTGAATGAATCATAAACTGAGTGCTCTTCGAAATGATAATTTTTATCTTTACTTATTTTCGGAGCAGGTTCATTGATTGATATTGTTTTCTCTTCAGATGGTTTGGCTTTGGAAAATGTTTTCTGAATAAAAGGCTGAGCAAAGGAAAAGAGGATATACACCAGGTAAAACCCGGCGGCTATCACATAAGGTAATATGCCTGAAAAAATTCCGAAAAACATTTATTCTTTTCCTTTGGTTCTTTTTGGGTTCAACGGGAACCATCCCTTTTCAACCCTTTCTTCCTGTTCAATTATTTCATGGATTCCCCACAAAAACGTCAATCCGAAAATGCTGAGGATTGATGCGATTATTACATGTTCAATAAACAATGCCGAAACCAGAGATGCAATTCCAACAATCAAAAAAGCTATCCAAAGCCACTTTGTAAAATAATATTCTCCAGCTATGCAGGCCCATCTTCCGAAAATGATGATCAGGAAGCTTGCTGCTCCTACGATCAATCCTGAGAGGTTTACCTTCATCTGTCCTATTTCCACAATCACATCAGTCATATTCTCTCTTCGGATTTTTTTTTGCCTGCCCTTTTGCTACCCTTTCATGCTGGAAGAAAAGCTCTATAGTGGTCCAGAAGAAACCAAATCCTACTACTCCCAAGACAAGGCTGAGGTATCCGGAGACAAAAAGTGAAACACTTACAAGAACAAGTCCGGGGAAAAGCACTGCCCACCAGGCTTTCTTCCCGAAATGATATTCAATTTTCACAACAACGGGATGGAAAACGCCAATGGTTACAAACGCAACTACCCCTATCAATATTGCTTCCCAGTTCATAATGTGAAATGTCTCACAAAGTTAAGGGAAAGTGGGGAATGGGAAAG
>CAZQOV010000184.1:0-4739 GCA_964595055.1 uncultured Bacteroidaceae bacterium
AAGTGGATTGAATTCATCCTGTTGCATTTGCACAGGGTAGGGGCTGTCATATCTGAGCTCCCAGTTCACCCTGTTAATGCCTTTTGCTGGTCTTTTGGTGATTTTTCTTACCACATTTCCCTGTTCATCTCTAACGGTAAACAGGAGATATGGAGGAATCTCATTTTCCTCTTTTCTTAATTCTTCAAAATCTGGCTGAGGTATGGGTTGCTTTTCTTCAAACAGTTTCTTTTCTCTTTCCCTGCGCATCTGCCTGAGTGTTTTTGGTGTATCTTTGAGATAATACGTAAATACAGCACCGAATTCCGGGTTTGGCGCATGGAAAAGGGTGGCTCCCTGTCCATATTTTCCACCCTCATGAAGATACATAAGGGCATTGGAAATCTTGAAAACATGAGCTTCATTATCCAGTAGTTCTTTTTCAGCGGCCAGTTCTCTCAACGGACTATAATCATCCAGAATATAAAATCCGCGTCCAAAAGTAGCAAGGACGAGATCTTCCTCTCTTTCCTGGATCGTCATATCTCTGACGGCAATTGTGGGGATTCCGGCTTTCATCTGTACCCACTCTTTTCCTCCGTCGATAGAGAAAAACACCCCAAACTCAGTGCCTGCAAAAAGCAGGTTTTCGTTGGCAAAGTCTTGTTCAAGGGTATGAACCGTGCCATTTTGTGGCAGATTGTTTGAAATGGAAGTCCATGTTTTCCCTTTGTCGACACTTTTTAGTATATAAGGTTTGAAATCATCTCTCTTATGATTATCAAAACTGGCATACACAACATTTGCATCGTGTTTGGAAGGCAATATATCGCTGACGTAGGTAAATTCAGGAACTCCAGGGAATTTCATTACCTGGGTCCAGCTTTCTCCTGCGTTCTCGGTAACCGATATGACGCCATCGTCTGTTCCGGCATATAGAAGATTTTCCTGCATGGGGGATTCAGCCAGAGAAACGCCTGTTCCAAATAAGCTGGTAGACACATCTTTCTCTACGGCATCGATGCTCCAGTAGCGATCCATAACCTCAAATGAGTTTCGATCGGTTTGAGAGGTAAGATCGTCACTGATTACTTCCCAGCTTTCCCCACGATCATCGCTTCTGAAAACTTTGTTGGCAAAAGCGTACAATCTTGTATTTGAATGTGGGCTGATGATCAGGGGTGCATTCCAGTTCCATTTATAGGTTTTTTCTCCTTTCCCCGGACGTGGTTTAATATTCAGATTTTCTCCTGTTTTTTTATCGTGACGAAACATGTTTCCGTACTGATACTCGCAGTAAACGATGTTAGGATTTTCCGGGTCAATCTGCACCCAGAATCCGTCTCCGCCAAGGAGGGCTTCCCAGTCTTCGTTTGAAACTCCTGCACTGCTGGTGTTTTGAGACGGACCACCCAGTGTGTTATTATCCTGGGTTCCTCCATAAACATTATAAAAAGGATAATCATTATCGACCTGAACTCTGTAAAACTGGGTAACCGGAAGATTTGATTTAAAAAGCCAGTTGCTTCCACCATCAAATGTTTCATATACCCCGCCATCGCCACCAATAATTAAATGTTCTGTATTGCGCGGATTTATCCACAGGGCATGATCGTCTACGTGTCGATTCCTTCTTCCAAGAGGTTTCCAGGTCCTTCCTCCGTCTGTGGTTAGTTTGCTAACCGTTTCCATGGAATAGACTTTATTTACATCTGCGGGATCAGGAATGATCTCATTATAATACTGACCACTGGAAGAGTGATCACTCATTCTTTTCCAGGATTCTCCCCGGTCGTCTGACCGGAAAAAACCGCTTTTTCCTTCTGCGGCTTCAACAATAAGGTAAAGTACATTATGGTCGGCGGGAGAAACCGCAATTCCCATCCCTCCAATGTGAACAGACGGAAGACCTTTCATTATTTTTCTCCATGTTTCACCGTTATCGGTTGATTTGTAAACAGCTGATTCAGGTCCCCCGCCAATTTTTGTAAATACATGTCTTCTTCTTTGTTCAGTGGTAAGATAAAGTACATCGGGGTCTTTAGGATCCATAATCACATTATTAACTCCGGTATGTTCACTGATATCCAGAGTTTTGTTCCAGTTTTTTCCTCCATCGGTAGTCTTGTATAGTCCGCGGTCACCACCCGGGCCCCATACAGAACCTTCGGCGGCAACGAAAACAACCTCAGAATTTCTTGGATCTACGACAATCCCCCCAATCTGACGGGATTCTTTCAGGCCCATATTTATCCATGATTGACCTCCGTCAACACTCTTATAAACTCCATCTCCATAGCCCAGGGCACGTTGATGGTTGTTTTCTCCGGTGCCTAACCAAAGTACATTGTGGTTATTCGGATCCATTGTTATTACTCCTGTGGAATAAGCCCCGTAGTTTTCGAATACAGGTGAAAAAGTTGTGCCGTTATTGGTAGTTTTCCAAACATTTCCGGAGGCTACCGCTACATAATATTCTGATGGGTTTTCTGGATTAACGGCAAAATCGGCTATCCGTCCCGAAGTAAATGCCGGACCAATAGCTCTGAACTTTAATCCAGAGAATGTGCTGCTTTTTAACGAATCTGGTTCTTCATTCCTGGGCTTCTTTTTAGCCGAAAGTTCGGCAGGTACAGCAAGAAAAAAAAGAAAGGACGTTAAAAACGAGATTAATCGCAATTTGTAATTCATAATTATTTACTTTTTTTAGTTGTTTTAAAAAGGGAGCGTAATTTAAAAATCTTTTTTTAAAATGTATATGATATTAAGCTGTTCTTAAGGACAAATTTTAACTATATTTTATCCTGAGTATTACCATGATTTGTTTTTATATTTGCATACCCGAGGTTATAAAACTAAAATTTCAATATGGGCATGCTTAATACTATTTTTGAACATCGATCGATTCGCAATTACAAAGAAGATGATATACCATCTGAGGTACTGGATGAAATTCTGGAGGCGGGCACCCGTGCATCTACCACAGGAAACATGCAGGTTTATTCCATGATTGTTTCTAAAGATCCCGGGAAAAAGGAAAAACTCTGGGAAGCTCACTTTAAGCAGAACATGGTGAAAAAAGCTCCGGTGCATATTACCTTTTGTGCCGATTTCCATCGTTTTAATACATGGTGCGTTTTTCGAAAGGCAGAACCCGGGTATGATAATTTTCTCTCTTTTATGACAGCCACCATTGATGCACTTCTGGCATCTCAGAATGTTGTGCTCGAGGCAGAAGCCCATGGACTTGGAGCTTGTTATCTGGGCACTGCCACATACAATGCAGACAAGATCATTGAGATCCTTGAACTTCCGGAGGCCGTGGTTCCGGTTGCTGCAATAGTATTGGGATATCCTGCTGAGGTGCCTGATCTTACAGACCGCCTGCCACTTGAAGCCGTTGTTCATCATGAAAAATACCGTAGATGGGACAAAGAAACAATAGATGAGATTTATCGTGAACGTGAAGCTTCAGATGAGACACGTGAGCTCCTGGAGATAAATCGGAAGGAAACCCTGGCCCAGATTTTTACCGATAACAGGTATAAAAAAGGGGATAATGAGTTCTTCTCGGAAAAGTACATGAACGTTCTTCGGAAGCAGGGTTTCCTGGATTAAAACTCCAGCCCAAGGTAATCCGCAATTTCCTTCATTTCTTTTACTACCGGAGGAATTATGTCTATTCCCTTCTCGCGAATAAGCTTTTCCTTTCTGCGCTCCGGTTCACCAGGTATAAGAACTTCTTCATGACCCGGAGCGGGTTTTGCATTTTTAAAGGTCATGATCCACTCATCCATTTTTGATTTAAATTCCTGAGCAGGCCTGAAGGCATCAATTCGCAGAGCCCCAAAAAAGTGTCCGGTGCCTTCTCCGACTTTTTCATCCAAGACAGGCAAATAGGCAACAGAGGGAGGCACAAAGGGACCAAAATTGGCGCCGGATAGCACGGCAGAAAATATGTCAACGATAGAACTCATACAATATCCTTTATGACCCCCGTGCTGGTAATCTCCTCCCAGGGTGAGCATGGAGCCACCTTCCTTCAATATATCGGGTTCATCGGATGGATTCCCTTCACTATCCTGAACATATCCATGAGGAACTTTTTCTCCTTTTTTTGCTGCCACTGCCAGTTTGCCTCTGGCTATGGGGGTAGTGGAGAAATCTGCTATGAAGGGATCCTGTTCACCGGCGGGTATAGCAACGGCAATGGGATTGGTACCCAGGAGCCTGGAAACAGAAAATGTAGGAGCAACCAGGGGATTGGCATTGGTCATGGCAATTCCGATCATATCTTTCTCAAGAGCCATCATTGAGTAATAGCCTGCAATGCCAAAGTGATTAGAGTTTCTGGTTGATACCCAGCCTGTTCCGGATTTTTCTGCTTTTTCAATGGCAATTTGCATTGATCTGGTAGCCGCAATCATACCAATAGACCGGTCACCATCTACTACAGCGGTACTTGGTGATTCATGGACAATTTTAATTTCAGGCTGCACGTTGATACGTTTTGCCTGCCATAATTGAAAATAATCTTTTATGCGGATCATTCCGTGCGAGGGGATTCCCCGGATTTCAGCAGCCAGAAAAACGTCGGTAGCAAGTTTTGCATCCTCAGCCGGACAACCCATTTTTATAAAAACGTTGCGGGTAAAATTTTCGAGATAATCGTAGCTATACATAATCTTTTTATAGGGTTTGGTAATCCTGACAAAAATACGTTTTTTTCATTCAACCACCCTTAGGGTTTAAGACCCTGA
>CAZQOV010000185.1:0-4692 GCA_964595055.1 uncultured Bacteroidaceae bacterium
CCGAGGCTGAAAATCATTTCGGGATCGTGCAGGAAGAAACTTTTGCACCTCTGTTATATTTACTCAAATACAAAACCATAGAAGAAGCCATAGAAATTCAAAATGATGTTCCCCAGGGACTATCTTCTTCCATCTTCACCCTGGATATGAGGGAGGCTGAACTGTTTGTATCCCAGGTTGGCTCCGACTGTGGTATAGCAAATGTAAATATCGGTACCTCCGGTGCTGAAATTGGCGGTGCTTTCGGTGGGGAAAAAGATACTGGCGGCGGACGCGAATCCGGATCAGATGCATGGAAGGTCTATATGAGAAGACAGACCAATACTATCAATTATGGAAAGGAGATGCCGCTGGCACAGGGGATTAAGTTTGATTTGTAGATTGGAGGGGATAAGGGTCTCCGCTTCGCGGATCCATTAGGGACCACCGGGGGGAGGTGGTCGTTAGGGTTTCCGCTTCGCGGATCCGTTAGGGCTGTCCGTTAGGATTCACGCCTTCGGCATGAATGTTAGGGCTGTCGCGGTGCGTTAGTGGGCTTCTTTGTCAGATGATTCTATAATTGTCCTTAGGTACCGTTCACACCCTTCACCGTTCACTGTTCACCCTTCACCCTTCACCCTTCACCCTTCACCCTTCACCCTTCAACCCTTCACCCTTCACCATTCGCCGTTCATCTCTTCATCAAAATACATATCCAAAAATGAGGGTACCACCATCGACCCCACACGATTGGGTGAGTTGGTGAGGAAAGCGATGCCGATCTCTTTTTCACGACAGATGGCTATTTCTGAACGGTAGCCCTGCACGTAACCTCCATGGTATGCAATGTCATGAGCTTTATAACCAATTATTCTCCAGCCAAGGCCATAATGCTTTGAACCTACTCTGCTCCAATTCCTTAGGTAATTCCATCTAAGAGGTGAAATCACCTGCGGACTCATTACTGTATCTGCAATCCTGTGAATGGAATGGGTGCCCTCCCTGTCGGAAAGAGCAATAAGGAAATGGGCCATATCCATAATGCTTGCATTGATTCCTGCTGCGGGAAGGGTATTGTAATACCTGTCATTCAAAGAAAGGGTCCTGTATTTTCCTCCGTAATAGCCTAGATGGGGATAGGCTTTATTTTCGCTGGATGAAAATTGATGAAAACCGGCAGAGGCATTTCTCATGCCAAATGGAATAAAAAGCTTTTCTGTTAAGAGCTGATCGAATTTTTTGGCAGTTTTTAAAGTGGCAATGGTATCATACAAACTGAAAAGAACATTCTGATAGCCGTATAACATACCAGGTCCTCCACTGATATTTACTCTGTAGAGGCTGTCTATAATAACCTTCATCGGCAGTCCTGCTTCCACGAGGTTGTCATAAGCATGGGGAACCAGTCCTGTGGTGTGGCTTAAAAGGTGCCGCACGGTAAGCCCATAGGTATTAAGTGAATCTTTCAGACGGAAACCTGGAATATAATCCGTCACCCTGTCATCGAGTCCAACTACTTTCTCTTCTGCAAGTATACCGGCAAGGACTCCGGTGATGGCCTTTGAAACTGATGCAAGCCTGAATATGGTATGGGCATTTACAGGATCATTTTCGCCTGCCTTTTTTACACCGAAACATTTGATATAGGCAATTTTTCCTTTATGAACAATAGCTAAAGCAGCACCAACAGTACCTGAACTTTTAATTTCATTGGAGATTAAACTGTCATAGCAGAAAACCAGGGAATCAAATGCGGTGTAAACCTTTGGTTCAATAATTTTCTCTTTTTCCGGACCGTAGGAAGCTATGGTATCCGTTTGAAAATAGTATATTACAGAAACGAAAATAAGGATAAAAAATCCCAGGAAAAATTTATATTTCATATCAACAACTCCTCAGTTTTAGGATACCCTCGACAGATATCTCTTTTTTACCAGGACCTTTATCTCGTTTATAATACTATCAGGGTCAAAGCCACATTCCCGGTAAAGCTCCATTTGTGTGCCCTGATCAATAAATTTATCAGGTACACCCAGTCGTTTCACGGTTGATTTATAAGTATTGTCACACATAAATTCAATCACTGCACTTCCAAAACCACCCTTGAGAGCACCGTCTTCAATAGTTATGATCTGATCGAATTTCTTAAATATTTTATGCAGAAGTTCCTCATCAAGTGGTTTAACAAAACGCATATCGTAATGAGCGATGCTGTAATTTTCTTTTTCAAGTTTTTCAATGGCTTCGGTAGCCAGGATGCCGGTATTTCCGATAGTAAGGATAGCGATGTCCATTCCTTCCTTTAACATTCGTCCTTTTCCGATCTCTATTTCTTTAAATTCTTTTTTCCAGTCAGGGCTAACACCCTTTCCCCTTGGATATCGAATTGAAAATGGGCCATGTTCCTTTAACTGAGCGGTGTAAAGCATGTTTCTCAGTTCGATCTCATCCATTGGTGCAGCTACTATCATATTGGGAATATTCCGCATATACGAAAGATCGAACACTCCATGATGGGTTGCTCCGTCATCACCTACAAGTCCGCCACGATCAAGACAGAATACTACATTGAGATTCTGCAGAGCTACATCGTGTATTACCTGGTCGTAAGCCCTCTGCATAAATGTTGAATAAATATTACAATAAGGGGTCATTCCCTGTATGGCAAGTCCTGCTGAAAATGTAACTGCATGTTGCTCTGCAATACCAACATCGTAAGATCTCTCCGGTAACTTATCCATCATGATCTTAAGACTGCTGCCGGTGGGCATGGCCGGGGTTATCCCGATGATTTTTTCATTATCATGTGCAAGTTCAAGAATGGTTTCTCCGAAAACATCCTGGAACCTCGGAGCGCTAGGCTTATCAGTTTTATAGTGAAATATTTCCCCTGTTTTTTTATCGAATTTCCCGGGTGAATGGAATGCCGTCTGGTTCAATTCTGCCTGTGGAAATCCTTTGCCTTTTACCGTTATTACATGAAGAAGTTTTGGCCCCTTAATATCTTTAAGATCATTGAGAACACGGGTAAGGTGGATAACGTCGTGACCATCAACAGGACCAAAATATCTGAAATTGAGCGATTCAAAGAGGTTCGACTGTCTGAGCATCATGGATTTCAGTGCATTCTCAATTTTCTGGGCATATCTCCTGGCATCGGGTACAAGTTTGCTCATCCTTCCCAGGAAATTCCAGACATCCTCTTTTACCCTGTTATAAGTTTTTGAAGTGGTGATATCAAGAAGATATTCCTTCATTGCCCCTACATTGGGATCAATGGCCATGTTGTTGTCATTGACAATAACCAGAATATCGGAGTTGACTATTCCTGCATTATTCAATCCTTCATATGCCAGTCCGCCGGTAAGTGATCCATCTCCGATAATAGCAACTACTTTTCGATCATGTTCTCCCTTAAGTCTTGATGCACGCGCT
The DNA here is from genome assembly GCA_964595055.1 of uncultured Bacteroidaceae bacterium. Classification (GTDB taxonomy): domain Bacteria; phylum Bacteroidota; class Bacteroidia; order Bacteroidales; genus CAYRTD01. Next base: position 3,415 of record CAZQOV010000185.1, read on the forward strand.
ATTCCAAGCGCAGCAGAAATGGAAGTTGAAGAATGGCCAACCCCGAATGCATCATATTCGCTTTCGGAAGGTTTGGGGAATCCGCTTATTCCTTTGTATTTCCTGTTGGTATGGAATTGCTCCCTTCTTCCTGTGAGGATCTTGTGTCCGTAAGCCTGATGGCCCACATCCCATATCAACTTATCGTAGGGAGTGTTAAATACATGGTGGAGTGCAACAGTAAGTTCCACAACTCCAAGGCTGGCGCCGAAATGTCCAGGGTTGGATGAAACCACGTCTATAATAAACTGGCGTAATTCTTTACTGAGAATGACGAGCTCATCAACAGAAAGCTTTTTTACATCTGCCGGACTGTAAATTTTGCTCAGTAAACCATAAGAGTTTTCGTTTTCCATGCTGCAGGATTGCTTACAGCAAACAAAGGTATGAAAAAAAAGTAAATAGAACACCCTGCTTGCTTTTCTCTTTTTTTCATCTCTGTAATGCTGAGAAGTTTATAATGGACTTTCCCTGTATTAGCAAAACGGAGGGGATTTTTATTATTTTATTATGCCGGGATGTTAAAAAAAATAATTCCAGAAACCACAATTTTTAAATATTTTGGCGTTTTAATGCTAAAACAATGTAAAAAACGATGAACAGGATAATTCTATTATTTATCAGTGCAATTTTTGTTACTTCTTGTGTTGCTCCTCAGCGATATAAAGAGGTAAACCGAAAGAGCAATACTCTTCAGGAGGAGCGGGACCGTCTGATGATGGAAAACGAGCAGCTTACTGTTGAGAATACAGAAATGAGATCCAAAATGGATGAAGTTCAGGAGCAGCAGGAAAGATTCTCTGAAGACAGCCTTGCTCTTGCACAGGAAATAAATGATTTGCAAACCCAGGTAAACCGTCTTACACGGAGGTATAATGATCTCCAGGCAACACATGATGCTTTACTGCAGGGAAATGCAAGAGAAACCAGGAGGTTGCTAAATCAATTGCAGACAGCCCAGGAAAACCTTCAACGCAAAGAATCAAGACTTCGGGAGCTTGAGTCAAGTGTAAGCCAGGGGCGACAGGATGTTACGCAGATGAGAGCTGAACTGGAAGCAAGAAATGCCAGGCTTGCCGAGCTTGAGAGAATTCTCAACCGTAAGGATTCTGCAGTAAATGCCCTGAAGGAGAGTGTTTCTAATGCACTTATGGGCTTTGAAGGACAGGGTCTTACAGTAGAAATGAAAAATGGAAAGGTATATGTGTCGATGGACGAGAAGTTATTGTTCCGGTCCGG
>CAZQOV010000186.1:0-4648 GCA_964595055.1 uncultured Bacteroidaceae bacterium
GTAACCACCGCAATGGTCGATTCCACAGGTCTTTCCATATAAGCCAGGATCAGCATCAGGATGGCAAAAACAAGATATAGTACAAGATGTAGCGGGAATCCTCTTAAGACCAGCTTAGCTTTTCCTTTTGCACGAAGCTTAAATACACCGAAAACGGCAAGAATGGGGAAGAGTCCCAGTGAAAAGCCCATATAAGTCAGAATCTGATCAAATGTGCCTGAAAGGACCATAATTATAGCTATAGCAGCCTGGAGAAGAATAGCCGCATAGGGTACCTCCGTTTTTGAATGGACCCTGGCGAATATGCGGAAGAAATAACCGTCTTTTGCCATGGAATAGTAGACTCGTGGACCAATGATTACAAAAGCGCTTAGCGAGGAGAGGAGGGCCAGGGCTATAGCCAGGGAAAATGCAAATTCCATGGAACTACCAAAAAGATTGCGAACAGTGAGTCCGCCGATTGAGATGACTCCTTTCATTTCTTCCGGTGAAGTGGCATAAACAAATACAACATTAAGCAGAACATACAGGATAATCACGATGCCGGTCCCATATAATAAAGAACCCGGAAGATTTTTAACCGGATCCTTAATCTCCGAACCGATATAAGTTGAAGCATTCCACCCACTGTAGCCGAACATGATCCATATGAGCGAAAGTCCCATGGTTTTCCAGGTGTCCATGTTCCACTTTATATCTGAGCCCTGAGAAAAATGACTGTAGTCACCCTCACCAAATGTAAGTCCCAGAAAAATCAATACAACCACGAGTCCAACCTTTAATAGGGTCAGATAGTTCTGCACCCTTGAACCAAACTCCATTCCGCGAAGGTGTACCAGAGTAAAAATAAGAATTATGAAAATAGCCATTATCTTCCCCAGTCCGGCCGCAAGAAAGCCACCAACCACCGCCTCTTCTGTCAATCCCGGAAAAGCCCTGAATGTATATTCACTGAAACCAATGGCTGAAGCTGCAATGGGAGCAGAAAACCCGACAATTAAAGAAACCCATCCGCTAAGAAAACCCAGTATGGGATGATACAGCCTCGACAGGAAAACATATTCCCCTCCGGCCTCCGGCATGGCTGCTCCAAGCTCGGCATATGACAATGCACCACAAAGCGCCACAATCCCTCCAACTCCCCACAAAATAATCAGTAACCAGGGATTATCAAGCCCACCCATCAGCAAACCCGAGGTGGTAAAGATACCGGCTCCGATCATATTGGCAATCACAATGCTCGATGCCGAAAAAAGACCAATTTTCCTGGGAAGCCGATCATTCTGATTTTGCGCCATGTTAATGAAGTTTACTGCCTTATTGACTTCTATTCAGTGTAGAGGTAAATACCAACTATTAACCTTTTTATCTACTTAAATTTACAAAGTGCAAATATTTTAAACTATACTCATCGACAATCATAATCTTCTTACCTGATATAATTCAGGAAAAATCCTCCGGCATCGTGAATGACCACTGCAAACTGCAAACTGCCTACTACTGACTGACCTTAAACGTCATCCCCATCCCCCTTCCCCGATCATCAATCTTCGTCTCATACCCATCAAGCTTCTCCACATAATCAAGGTACTCCCTCACACCACGCATATTGGTATTATGCACGGCAAAACATGCCCCCGGAACAAGATTATCTTCAAGAGCCTTAAAATAATTGATATACCAGTATTTATCAGCATCGCAGAATACAAAATCCACAGGGCCTTCAAGCTCCGGAACCAACTCATGAGCATCCGCCAGCCGGGCATCAATATAGTCAGCTACGCCAGCTTCTTTGAAATTCTTCAGTGCTTCATTATACCGACCTTTGTCTATCTCGATGGTAATGAGCTTGCCACCCGTTTTACTCAGCGCCCAGGCAATCCATATGGCCGAATGGCCGGTTGATGTGCCGATTTCCACCGCACTTTTATAATTGTTTTCAATAATGAGATCGTAAAGCAATTGTCCGTCGCTCATCGGTATATTCATATCGCGCCATTCGGCCCTGTGGTTATCGAGAAATGACCGGACCTTTCTGTCGAAGGTGGAGGTCCCTGACTGAGAATAAAGCGACACGGGGAAAAGGGTTAACACGAGCAGCAGGAGGAAGGTTGCACTTTTGAAATGGAGGATTGATTTTGTTTTCATGATTCATGAATGATAGTTATGTAGGTAGAACAAGTTTTTGGGGGATTTGTTTTTCGGGGACGCTGGGCGCATGGGAGAGCGCAGAGGGAATATGGAATGTCATTGTGTCTTCGAGTCACTGTGCTCGGGGGAGGACGCAAAGGAAGAAATTACACGGCGAGCGGGAATGTTTAAATTAGTGTGACATCCTTTGGTATTCTGTCTTCATATTTCATCATTAATTGATTCAGTATATGATATTATCTTTATGCAAGCAACTAAGAGTCATACATCAAAGATCATTTCATTGGCCCTGTCCACCTCATCCTGGGCTATGGTGTGTGGTCTTCCTTCATATACCTGAAGGTTTACCTCTCCATTCATATTTTTGAGGATCATAACGCTTTCGCTCACACGCGATACAGAAACACGGGGATCGGGATCTCCGGTGCTGACAAAAAGCGGCATTCCTTCGCCTGAGAATGTTTTCTGCAGTTGCGCCCCGTCCATGCTCAATATAATGGCCTTTTCGGCTTGCTGGAGGGGGATACCTGATTTGACTGTGTCTGATTTGTTGTGCATAAGAAGCAGATCTTCATTAAGTGTAAAGCTCAACATCCGATTATATTGCATTGTTCAATAGTTTGAGCATAGCCCTACGAAGGCTGTGTTTATAACTCAGTATATTTAAATGAACATTTGTTCATAGTATTTTGTATATTTGTGAAATAATTTAAAGGAGATATCTTCTATTGTTCTGAAAAGGGACATTGCATAGTAAAGTTTTATAAAAGTCAGAGAAAGAAAAAATGTTTTATTTACAAAGAAAAAATTTAGAGTATAATATAAATGCCAAATCGAAAAAGATATAGACGAGTATCCATGCCACCAGCAATGGAAGGGTTTAAACCTTTTGGCATGCCTTTGCGTGAGCTTGATTCAGTAGTTTTATTATTTGAAGAATTTGAGGCCATCAGATTAACAGATTATGAGAATTTGACACAGGAAGAGGCTGCTGAAAAAATGAATATATCCCGGCCTACATTCACACGAATCTATGAAAAAGCACGAAAAAGTATTGCAAAGACTTTTGTAGAGGGTAAGGCAATAGTTATTAAAGGTGGAGACTATATTGCTGATAATTTCTGGTATAAATGTAAGGACTGCAATGAAACAATGATTACCATGAAGCCAGCTGAATTTTGCCGCACATGTGATTCTGATAATATTTTACCCCTGAATAACAAGGAAAAATAATGCAGGGTCAGATTCATATTTACACCGGCAATGGAAAAGGAAAAACCACCGCCGCACTGGGATTAGCTATAAGAGCTGTTGGTGCAGGTAAAAAAGTTTTTTTTGCCCAATTTGTTAAAGGAAAAAGCTATTCTGAAATAAAATTCGTAGAAAAATATGTTCCCTCCATTACCTTAAAACAATATGGATTAGGTTGTTTTATCGTGAAAGACCCAACTTTGCAGGATTTAGAAGCTGCACGTAAAGGCCTGACAGAGGTGTTATCAATAATAAAATCGGACAAATATGATGTTATAGTGCTGGACGAGGCCAACATTGCCATGCATTACAAGTTATTTTCCGTGGAAGAATTGATTGATATCATATCCAACAAAAGAGAAGAAACAGAGATTATTATAACAGGACGCTATGCACCCGATAAATTGATACAAATGGCTGATCTGGTAACCGATATGAGGGAGGTAAAACATTATTACAATAAAGGAATAGAAGCCAGGAAAGGAATCGAGTTTTAATACATTTAAACCCAAGAGCTTACATTTCCATTCCCACACGCCCCCGGCATTCAAAGGAATTCTGGCTGCTGATGAAATTGCTGTAACAGCATATAATGTTAATTTTCGAGGAACTATTGGTTAATAATTAACAGTTTGCTGGCCAAATATTCCTTTCTATGATTCCTCAAAACGCATAAATAGTGTCCACTTTTTAAATCCTTTATATCAATTATCGAGTCGTTTTGGATTTCTAAACTTTTTAAGATTGAACCCTGTGGACTGTAAATCTCAAGGATTGCTTCATTTGTATTATTCAATTCAATATTCACAAATGACCTGGTGGGGTTGGGATATAAAAAAAAATGTTCTTCAGCTTTTAGTTTATCGCTCTCAATCCTGGATTCTGATGTTGTTGATCCGGGAACATATTTATCAGGACAATCCTCACAACCTTTTACACAGGGTTTACCAACAATCTCAGGCGCAGGGTAAAGCAACATAAAAAAAGGGAAAGTAAATGGCTTTTCCAAAAGTATAACTGCTGTTATCTGCTTTATTATGAAAAGTATGAGAATTATAACCAGGCAATTTTACGGGAAAAGCAGGTTAAGAAATTTGGGAGGAGAAATAAGTTTGCCCTGATAGAGCGTTTTAATCCGGAATGGAGGTTTTTGAATGATGAAGATGGGATGGGGTAGGAAAGGGTTGGGGTGAGAGTATTTTTTGGGTTCCCGAGTCGCTGGGCTTTGTCGGGATGAGTTCGACTT
>CAZQOV010000187.1:0-4608 GCA_964595055.1 uncultured Bacteroidaceae bacterium
GGGCTTTCCGCGTGTAGCCCCAGCTTTAGACGCCTACGATAGTGGCTCCCATCGGCCGCCTTCCTGCGCAAAAAGCTCCGGCACAAACATAAGGCTGCCAACGGCGCAGTGCAGAGCTTGTGCCTCCGCTAAGTCCATAGCCATGCGCCTACGCTGAGGCCTTCGCCAAAGACTTCTGCCGCCGGAGAAAGCTTCATGTGCAAGCCTAAGACTAAGGCCTCAGCGACACGCGGTCTACGCTCGCGGAAAGCTACGGCGACAGTGTGCGGAGGCACAAAGTGGGGAGGTACTAATAGCAACATAGCAAAAGTCCCCTTTAGAGCCTGTCCCGGTTTATCGGGAGGATTTAGGGGGTTTAACACTTTTCGGAGTGGTCTCTTCCTTTGATTAATAAACATTATATAGTATTTTTGGAAATTCAAAAATTTGCAAACCGGCTCCGCATTTTTAAAATATGAGTCTACTCTGAAAAGTGGCATTTTGGACAAATCCCTTGCTCATCCCTCAGCTCGGTCAAGCGGAGATAAAGGGGGGTTGTAAACAATTTTCGGAGTGACACAATTATAGTTAGCTCAGCTAAAAGTAATATGAACAGAAAAGATCAGTTATACAGTGCTCTTGAAAAAAGAATACTCATCCTCGATGGTGCCATGGGCACCATGATCCAGACCTATAAGCTGAGTGAAAAAGATTTCAGGGGTGAAAGATTCAAGGACTTTCCCCATGAACTCCAGGGGAACAATGATCTTCTTTCATTAACAAAACCGGAAGTCATACGAGAAATACACTTTGCCTTTCTTGATTCCGGAGCTGATATTATTGAAACTAACACTTTCAACGCAAATCGCATTTCCCAGGCCGATTACCATCTTGAGGATTATGTGGATGAGCTTAATATAGCTTCAGCAAACCTGGCAAGGGAGCTTGCCGATGAATTTACAGCAAAAAACCCGGATAAACCGCGTTTTGTAGCCGGATCGATCGGCCCGACAAACAAAACCGCATCAATGTCACCCGATGTCAATGATCCGGGCTACCGTGCAGTAACCTTCGATGATCTTTTCGATACATACTTTGAACAGATTCGGGGACTTTACAAAGGCGGTGCAGACATCTTTCTTATAGAAACAATTTTCGACACTCTCAACGCCAAGGCGGCTATCGCGGCAATTGAAAAGCTGAATAATACTGAGAATGTATCCATTCCTGTAATGATATCAGGAACCATAACCGATGCCAGCGGAAGAACATTAAGCGGACAGAATATCGAGGCATTTGTCAATTCCGTTTCTCATGTTGAAGTTTTATCGCTTGGATTGAACTGTTCTCTTGGAGCGAAGGAATTAAGGCCTTATCTGCAGGAGCTATCGGAAAAAGTACCCACATACCTGAGTGCCCACCCTAATGCAGGTCTCCCCAACCAGTTTGGTGAGTATGATCAGTCTCCGGAGGAAATGGGTATACAAATAGCAGAGTACATCAATTCCGGATACGTGAATATTGTTGGTGGATGTTGCGGTACTACACCAGATCATATCAGACAGTTTTCTGAATATGCTAAAAATGTAAGCGGAAGAAGACCTCCCAGGAAAGAAGCCGGGCTCAGGCTTTCAGGCCTTGAACCTCTGACCGTTTTTGATGGAAGCAACTTCATTAATATAGGTGAAAGGACAAATGTTGCAGGATCCAAAAAATTTGCCCGTTTGATAAGGGAGAAAAAATATGAAGAAGCATTGAATATTGCCCGTGATCAGGTGGCAGGAGGAGCTCAGATCATCGATATATGCATGGATGACGCGATGCTTGATGCAGAAAAGGAAATGGTCACTTTTCTCAATCTCGTAATGACGGAACCCGACATTGCACGGGTACCTGTAATGATAGATTCTTCGAAATGGGAAGTGATTGAGGCGGGACTTAAATGTGTTCAGGGCAAGGCTGTTGTCAATTCAATAAGTTTGAAGGAGGGAGAAGAAAACTTTCTTGAGCAGGCTAAGACGCTTAGGAAGTACGGGGCTGCAGCTGTGGTAATGGCCTTTGATGAAAAAGGACAGGCCGATTCCTTTGAACGAAGGATCGAGGTTTGCGAAAGAGCTTACAGACTGCTGGTGGATAAGGTGAAATTCCCTGCCGAAGATATCATTTTCGACCCCAATGTTCTTGCCATAGCAACAGGAATTGAAGAACATAATAATTATGCCGTCGATTTTATTGAAACGGTAAAATGGATCAAAAAAAACCTGCCCCTTGCTCATGTGAGCGGAGGCATCAGTAATTTATCCTTCTCATTCAGAGGCAATAACACAGTTAGGGAAGCAATGCATTCTGTTTTTCTGTATCATGCCATTAAAGTCGGGCTCGATATGGGAATAGTGAATCCCGCTCTCCTCCAGGTTTATGATGAAATACCACCCGATCTTCTCGAGCTTACTGAGGACGTGGTTCTGAATCGCAGGCCCGATGCAACTGAAAGACTCATAGAGTTTGCTGAAAGTGTTAAATCAGATAAAAGAGAAGAAAAAAAGAAAGATAAGTGGAGAGAGGACCCTGTTGAAGATAGAATTAATCACGCTCTTATAAAGGGGGTCCCTGAATACATTGAAGAAGACGTGCTTGAAGCACACAAAAAAATTGGTTTTGCCCTGAAGGTTATTGAAGGTCCTCTGATGAACGGAATGAACATAGTGGGAGATCTTTTCGGTTCAGGCAAAATGTTCCTTCCCCAGGTAGTAAAAAGCGCAAGGGTTATGAAAAAGGCCGTTGCTGTCCTTTTACCCTATGTTGAAGAAGAAAAAGCAGAAGCTGGAGATACAAGTTCAGCAGGTAAGATATTACTGGCCACCGTAAAGGGAGATGTCCATGATATAGGAAAAAACATTGTTGGTGTAGTCCTCGCCTGTAATAACTACGACATAATAGACCTGGGGGTAATGGTACCCACTGAAAAGATACTTCAAACTGCAAAAGAGAAAAATGTGGATATCATTGGCTTAAGCGGCCTGATAACACCATCACTTGAGGAAATGGTAAATATAGCCTCTGAAATGGAAAGGCAGGATTTTCACCAGCCCCTCCTTATTGGCGGAGCCACAACTTCAAAAATTCATACAGCAGTAAAAATTGAACCTTCTTACCGGAAGGGTCCTGTTATCCATGTAAAAGATGCTTCCCGCAGCGTTGGAGTTGTAAGTAATCTTCTAAGCAGAGACAATAAGCAGAAATATATTAACTCTGTAAATGATGAGTACAATAAGCTAAGAGAATCCTATTCCGGAGCAAAATCATCTGTTAAATATATTAATCTGGAAGAAGCAAGAAAAAATGCCTTCCCTATTGACTGGAAGGAATCTCCCATTTATAAGCCCTCATTTACAGGTCTGAAGGTATTTGATGATTACCCTATTGAAGAGATCAGCAGGTATATTTCATGGGTATTCTTTTTTGTAGTATGGCAGCTCAGGGGGAAATTTCCTGATATTCTCGACGATCCCAGGCAGGGTGAAGAAGCCAGGAAACTTTATGATGATGCACAGGAGATGCTGAAAAAGATCATCGAAGAAAAATGGCTCACTGCAAAAGCTGTATTCGGTTTTTTCCCTGCAAATTCTGTGGGTGATGATATTGAAGTTTATGACAACGAGAACAGAAGCAATGTAATTCACCGTTTTATCAATCTGCGAAACCAGACTGAGAAAAAAGATGGCACACCCAATTACTGCCTTTCAGATTTTATTGCTCCAAAAAACAGTGGGAGAATAGATTACCTGGGAGCATTTGCATGCACGGCAGGGATCGGTATCGAAAAGAAAATAAGAGAATTTGAAAAAAATCATGATGATTATAACAGCATAATGCTCAAGGCCCTTGCCGACAGGCTCGCCGAAGCCTTTACCGAATTATTGCATGAACGGGTTAGAAAAGAGTACTGGGCTTATTCTCCTGATGAAAATCTTAGCCTCGACGATCTCCTTCTAGAAAACTATCAGGGAATAAGGCCTGCCCATGGTTATCCAGCCTGCCCGGATCATTCGGAGAAAGAGACACTTTTCAAACTATTGAATGCTGAAAAAAATACAGGAATAACTCTTACCGAAAGTTTTAGTATGTATCCAGCAGCTTCTGTTAGCGGACTTATGTTCGCACACCCTGATTCAAAATACTTTTTTGTAGGTAAAATTGGAAAAGACCAGACAAAAGATTACGCTGAAAGAAAAAATACAGATATATTAACCATTGAAAAATGGTTAGCCTCGAACCTAAATTACACTCCCGAAAGATGAAAGTTGCCGACAAGTTAAAGAATGCAAAAGATACCTATTTTTCTTTTGAACTGCTTCCCCCTCTTAAAGGAAGGGATATTAATGATATTTATAATTCCATTGACCCGCTTGTTGAATTTGATCCCCTTAATATCAATGTAACCTATCATCAGCAGGAATCGGTTTACCGGAAAAATGAGCAGGGCCAGTTTGAGCGGAAGATTATCCGCAAGAGGCCCGGTACAGTGGCTATTTCCGCTGCAATACAGAGCAAATACCATCTCACTGTGGTTCCCCATATGATCTGTGGTGGATTCACAAAGGAAGAAACTGAAGACGTACTGATAGA
>CAZQOV010000188.1:0-4529 GCA_964595055.1 uncultured Bacteroidaceae bacterium
ATAAAAAGTCTCTTCCGCAACATGCTGAATGTTCAGGTCCATGGTGGAAACAAGATCCATCCCATCTACCGGGACAATTTCATTCCGGTCAAAAAGAGGAACATAAATATTTTCTTCCAGACGCTTGTACAGCTTCAGCCCTTCGGTTCCCTTACGAATATCATCTTAAGCACCTTCCAGCCCCACGATGTTGCCTCTCTCGCTCCTGTTGGTTGAACCAATGGTTCTTGAGGCCAGATAACCATTAGGCTTTATGCGATAACTTTTTTCGATAAACCTTATGCCCCCTTTGTACCTTCCCCTGTTAAAAATAGGAAAGTCTTTAGCCTTCAGCATCTGGTCATAGGTAATATTTCTTTTCACCAGGTGATATTGTGCCCCTTCAATTCTGGCATTAATCAATGATTTTTTATAATCCAGCCAGTTGCGATCCCTGAATAACCCAGAAAGAGAGCGAGAAAGCGCATCTACATGATTGTAGAAAACCTCATCCGTAAGACTATCAACAGTCAGATCCATTCTGATATCATAATAGGGTACAGATACAGACAGGAGTTTATTATCGGCACTATAGATGTCTCCCCGGTTTGCCTCAATCAATACCTCTTTGACCGGCGCAGTTTCTGAGTTTACTGACCATAATTCATGTTCAGCAAATTGCAGCCAGAGAATCTTTCCGATAATAGCCAGCCCTGAGGCCACAAGGAAAAGGTATACAATCCCTACTCTCCACATTATGTCTTTTTTGACTGACATCCTTTGCGGTTAATTTTCCTTTATCAATTCAATTTTTTTTGGAGGTTCTACAGATTCTTTCAAATCCAGACCCTTCTTTTGCATTTCCTCAGCTACTTCCGTTTGCCTGCTCAGCTTCATGAGTTCAGACGAAACAAATATGGCTTGCGACCTGAGTTCATTTGTGGTTTCCCTAAGTCCTTCAATTCGATTTCTAAGTGTCTCAGAATGATACCGGTTGCTGATATAGATCACACTTAAAAACACCAGAAAAAAAATGAAAGGCAATTGTTGGGTCACCTTTCTTCTGGTCAAAAGTGTTCCATCAATGATTCCTCTGAAAAGGCTACCATGAGACTGCACAGCAGAATCACTCTCATTTTCAAATTCAATATGTTCCTCCCGATCTTTGATCATAATTTCTCTGCTATTCTTAGCTTAGCACTTCTGGACCTGGGATTGTGTCTCAATTCATCTTCATCCGGCATAATCACATTCCTATTAATGGCATGGAATACCTGTTTGGGGTTTCCAAAAAAATCTTTCTCCAGTCTTCCTTCAATGTTTCCGGTTTTTATAAGATTTTTCACCATACGATCCTCAACACTATGATAACTAAGCACGACAAGCCTTCCTCCTTTTTTTAATACTTCATGACTTATCCGTAAAAAATCTTTCAACGCTCCCATTTCATCATTCACTTCGATCCGAAGTGCCTGGAACAAACGAGCCAGGGTTTTATTTCTCTGATGCCCCGGAATTAAATCTTCTACTATTCCAATCAGTGTTTCCGTGTCTGATATTTTATGTTTCGCTCTGAGCTGTACGATTTTTTTTACAAAACGGTGAGCTCCTCTTATCTCACCGTAATCCCTGAATACCCTGATTAATTCATTCTCAGGATATTCATTCAGTATCATTTCAGCTGTCAGTCCCGATTCTTTGTTCATCCTCATATCCAGTGCGGCTTTGTTTCTAAATGTAAATCCTCTGCTTATCTTATCAATCTGATGAGAGGAAATACCCAGATCTGCAAGGATCCCGTCCAGTTGTTTTATTTCAAAATAATTGAGGAAATTTTTCAAAAACCGGAAGTTGGCATGAATAAATGTGATCCGTTTATCATTCGGCATGTTTTCCGCAGCATCCCTATCCTGATCAAATGCCAGCAATTTGCCCTTTTTCCCTAATCTATCAAGGATCTCGCGGGAATGTCCTCCTCCACCAAAAGTAAGATCAGCGTAAATTCCTTCTGGCTTGATATCAAGTCCTTCAATACTCTCATTTAATAAGACCGGTTTATGATAGGTCATTCCTCAATTATTTGATCTGTCGATCCACCCAGAATTTTTTCAGCCATAACCGAAAATTCATCATCTGCCCTTGTAAAGCTTTCATAATCGCCAGGCGACCAAATTTCAATTTTTCCATATTGCCCGGCCAGAACTGCCTCATCCTGGATTCCTGCAAATTCCAGAAGTCGCCTGGGTAGCAGGATCCTTTGCGTGCTATCTGCCTGAACCTCGGCAGTTCCGCTAAAGAACATCCTAAGAAACCTATTGTGTTCCTTATTATAAGGATTTGTCCTTTTCCTTATCAACTCATTCTGCCGTTGCCATTCTTTCATCGGATAAAGAACAAGGCACTTGTCAAATACATCACGCTTAATCACAAAACCCTCATCCAGCTCATCCGCCATTTGCTTTTTAAAGGCTGCCGGAAGAGCTGCCCGACCTTTTGAATCGAGTTTTATATGATAATCTCCGATGAATGTGATCATTTGCGCGCACAATAATAAATGCTAAATTACGATATTTTCTCCCACTTTCTACCACTTTTTCCCATTTTTTTGCACATTGTTAATAACTTTCCCCGGAAGGTATTTGTGTTGAAAAAGCGAATGCGGGAAGAAAAAGCTGCTATAATTCGAGGGATTTTAGTAATTTTGTCTGTTTCGAGAGAGGGCAATTTTTTTTTAGATTACACGGAACCTTAAAGATGAAAGAAGTTAACATCAGAAAAATATTTAAAGAGAAAAACCCAGGCCTGTCTCCATATATTCCCGGATTTTTATATTCCTACCTGGACAGAATTTTGCATGTGGATTTTATTAATTATTTTCTGGACAAACATGGGGATAAGAAGGGTATCGAGTTTGCCAAAGCCTCTGTTGAAGAATTCGACATTAGTAAAGAAATTATCGGATTTGAAAAGATCCCCGACAAGAATCAGCTCATTTTTGCCTCTAATCATCCTCTTGGGGGCTTTGACGGCATGTTATTGATTAGCATACTTGGGGAAAAATTTCCCGGAATAAAGGTACTGGTAAATGATATTCTTATGAATATCGGGAATATGGATGAAGTATTTGTGCCAATTAACAAACATGGAAAACAATCAGCAGAAGCTGTCAGAAAAATTGAAGCAATTTATCATCAGAATGTCCCTGTCTTAACATTTCCTGCAGGACTTGTATCCAGAAAGAAAAAAGGTATAATAAAGGACACGGAATGGAAAAAAAACTTTATTGCCAAAGCTGTATTGCACAAAAGGGATATTATCCCTGTTCATGTAAGTGGAAGGTGCTCGGATTTCTTTTATCGCCTTGCCAATTTCAGGAAAATGATGGGGATAAAATCAAATATTGAAATGTTCTACCTTCCGGACGAAACCTACAAGCACAGAGGTGAACACATCCGGATCATTTTTGGCGAAGCCATTCCATGGGAGTTGATTGATAAACGGATGAATTATGGAAAATGGGCCGAACAAATCCAGAATCATGTGTATGCCTTGCCGGCTGACCCAGATTTAAGTTTCAAACCGGTTAATTAATTTTTTTAATTTTGTAATCCTAACCAAGTATTTATGGACAAGATTGTTCCCCCAATACCACGTAAGAAATTAATTCAGGAGCTTACTGAAGAAAAGTTTGTAAGAAAAACGAATAATGCTGAGAACTTGCTTTTTATCGTAGACTTTCACGACTCTCCAAATATTATGCAGGAGATTGGAAGATTACGGGAACTGAGTTTTCGTGCAGCCGGTGGAGGAACCGGTAAGAGCATTGACATTGACGACTTTGACAAAGGTCCTATTACCTATAAACAGTTGATCGTCTGGGATCCGTCGGAAAATGAAATTTTGGGAGGCTATCGGTTTCACATCTGCGATAAGGATAATTGCCTTGTTGATCACCAGGTAAAACTGGCAACGGCTAAACTCTTCAAATTTTCCGATAAATTTCTGAAAGAATACCTCCCCCATACCATAGAACTGGGACGGTCATTTGTCCAACCCAAGTACCAGTCGACAAACCGGATGAGAAAAGCCCTTTTTGCCCTGGACAATTTATGGGATGGTCTGGGAACTCTTGTTATCAATTATCCTGATAAACAATATTTTTTCGGGAAAGTAACCATGTACAGAAATTATAATCAAAGAGCCCGGAATCTCATTTTATATTTTCTCGACAAGCATTTTCCGGATGAAGATAACCTTGTAAGCCCTTATGAACCTCTGCAGACCTATATGGATTATGATGACATGAAAAATATTTTTACCGGTGAGAATTACATGGAAGATTATAAAATACTCAGTCAGAAGGTCAGGGCATTCGGTGAAAACATTCCCCCGCTTATTAATGCTTACATGAACCTTTCACCTTCATTAAAAACTTTTGGTACAGTAATCAATCCGTATTTTGGAAATGTGGAAGAAACCGCTATCATGATCACCATTAATGACCTGTACAAGAAAAAAGTAGAAAGACATATAAGCAGCTACAATCCGGA
>CAZQOV010000189.1:0-4418 GCA_964595055.1 uncultured Bacteroidaceae bacterium
TTCTCAATTACAGGTCGTGGTACTGTTGCTACCGGCCGTATCGAAACAGGAGTTATCCATACCGGTGATGAAATGGAAATGATTGGACTTGGAGCACAAGCCAAGAAAACCGTTTGTACTGGTGTTGAGATGTTCCGTAAGATTTTGGATGACGGACAGGCTGGTGATAACGTTGGTCTTTTGCTTCGCGGTGTTGATAAGAAAGAAATTAAGCGTGGTATGGTATTGGCCAAGCCAGGTTCAATCACTCCGCATACCAAGTTTAAAGCTGAGATTTATGTGTTGAAGAAAGAAGAAGGTGGACGCCATACTCCTTTCCATAACAAATATCGTCCTCAGTTCTATCTGCGTACTCTGGATGTTACCGGAGGGATTTCTCTTCCTGAAGGATCTGAAATGGTAATGCCTGGTGATAACGTGACTATTACTGTTGATCTGATTTATCCTGTTGCCCTTAATTCAGGTCTTCGTTTCGCTATCCGCGAAGGTGGTCGTACTGTAGGTGCCGGTCAGGTAACTGAAATTCTGGAATAATTATTCCAAAACATATTCGGATGGAGAAGTTTTGTGCTTCTCCATCTTTTATGAATACGGGTGTAGCTCAGTTGGTAGAGCACTGGTCTCCAAAACCAGGTGTCGGGAGTTCGAGTCTCTCCTCCCGTGCCGGATATCAATTTTTACCGGTTAGGTAAAAAAGCTAAGTACAAGATAGAATATGAAAAAGATAAAAGCCTATTTTCAGGATGTTCATCATGAACTCATAAATAAAACTTCCTGGCCTACCTGGTCGGAGCTTCAAAACAGCGCTATAGTTGTAATGGTGGCTTCTGTAATTATTGCAGGAATTGTTTATGCGATGGATTATTCGTTCGACAATGTCTTGCAGTGGATTTATCAGCAATTATATTAAAAACTGGAAGAAGGAATTATTCCGATGAGTGATATTCAAAAGAAGTGGTACGTGGTAAGGGCAGTTACCGGGAAAGAAAGGAAGGCCAAGGAATTTATCGAAAGTGAAATTTCCAGCCGGAATCTTCAGGAATATGTCAGCCAGGTATTGATACCTACCGAGAAAGTTTATCAGATACGTAATGGGAAAAAGATCAATAAAGAGAGAACTTTTTATCCCGGATACGTTTTTATTGAAGCAGCCTTGGTCGGAGAAATTCCTCATATTATAAAAGGTATAACTCATGTTATAGGCTTCCTGGGTGATGATAATCCTGTGCCTATGCGTGAATCAGAAGTCAACCGTATGCTTGGTAAGGTTGATGAGTTGACTGAAAATGAAGAAGAAATCAATATTCCGTTCTATGTGGGGGAAACTGTTAAAGTTGTTGACGGACCGTTCAATGGTTTTAACGGTGTGATAGAGGAAGTAAATCAGGAAAAGCGCAAGCTTAAGGTAATGGTTAAAATTTTCGGACGGAAAACCCCTCTTGAATTAAGTTTTTTACAGGTAGAAAAAGAGTAATATCCGTTCATCGAGCAGCGGAGCTTCCAGGGCAGTTTTTTTATTGCCTCTGCAGGTGTTCAGAGAATTATTCTTAGTATCCTGATTATTAATAACCAACATGAATTGCTACGATGGCTAAAGAAGTAGAAAATTTAATCAAACTTCAAATCAAAGGTGGCGCGGCAAATCCATCACCTCCGGTAGGACCTGCATTGGGTGCTAAAGGGGTGAACATTATGGAATTCTGTAAGCAATTCAATGCTCGTACTCAGGAAAAAGCCGGTAAGGTTTTACCTGTTGTTATTTCAGTATATAAAGACAAATCTTTTGATTTTGTCGTTAAAACTCCTCCTGCTGCAGTGCAACTTTTGGAGTCGGCTAAATTGAAATCTGGTTCTGCTGAACCCAACCGTAAAAAGGTTGCTTCAGTGTCATGGGATCAGGTAAAAGCCATTGCTGAAGACAAAATGAGTGATTTGAATTGCTTTACTGTAGAATCTGCAATGAGGATGGTTGCTGGTACCGCCAGAAGTATGGGAATCACAGTAGATGGTGATTTTCCGGTTAACAATTAAAATCCGTTTGCAACAATGACAAAACTAACAAAAAATAAGAAGTTAGCGTTAGAGAAAATCGATGCCGGAAAGCAATATCCCATTGAAGAAGCTGCTCAGTTGGTAAAGGAAATTACCAAAACCAAGTTCGATGCATCTGTCGATATTGACGTACGTTTGGGAGTTGATCCCCGTAAAGCCAATCAGATGGTGCGTGGAGTAGTTACTCTCCCTAACGGTACTGGTAAAGAGACAAAAGTACTCGTACTTTGTACCCCCGATAAGGAAGAGGAAGCTAAAGCAGCTGGTGCCGATTATGTAGGGCTGGATGAGTATATCGATAAAATCAAAGAAGGCTGGACCGATGTTGATGTTATCATTACTATGCCCAGTGTCATGGCCAAGGTTGGTGCTTTAGGGCGTATACTCGGACCTAGAGGTCTGATGCCAAACCCCAAAAGTGGTACTGTAACCATGGATATTGCTAAAGCTGTTAGTGAAGTTAAGGCTGGTAAGATTGACTTTAAAGTGGACAAATATGGTATTATCCATTCCACGGTAGGAAAAGTCTCTTTTTCACCTGATAAGCTTACAGAGAATGTGCGTGAATTTGTAGGGAATATTATTAAGCTGAAACCTTCAGCTGCTAAAGGGACCTACATTAAAAGTATCGCGCTTTCTAGTACCATGAGTCCCGGTATTCGCATTGAACCCAAATCGGTTGAGGTTTAATTTTAATGTTAACTGAAGAATATTAGGAATCATGAAAAAAACAGATAAAAGCTCACTTATTAAAGAGCTTTCAGAAAAAATCAATGAGTACAGTCATTTTTATGTGGCCGATACACTTGGTTTGAATGCCTCTCAGACCAGCGATTTTCGTCGTGCTTGTTTTGGTAAAGACGTTAAGATGATGGTGGTAAAAAACACCCTCTTCAAACTGGCTCTTGAACAAAGCGACAAACAGGTTGAGGGCATGGAGGAAGCCTTTAAAGGTACTTCTGCTGTTCTTTTCTGTAATACAGGAAATGTTCCTGCCAAACTTATTAAAGAATTCCAAAAAGGCAACCAAAAGCCTGCATTGAAAGGTGCATTTGTTGAGGAATCTGTTTATATGGGCAGCGATCAATTGGAAGCATTAAGTACCATTAAATCTAAGGACGAATTGCTGGGCGATGTTATCGGACTGTTGCAGTCACCTGCGAAAAACGTTATTTCCGCATTGCAATCCGGAGGAACCAAAATTCATGGAATTCTCAAAACCCTTAGTGAGAAAGAATAAATTATTACAAACTGAAATTGAAATTATTTAATACCTAGAACAATGGCAGATATTAAAAAACTTGCAGAAGAATTAGTAAATTTGACTGTAAAAGAAGTTAACGAACTTGCTGATACTTTGAAAGAAGAATATGGCATTGAGCCTGCAGCTGCTGCTGTAGCTGTTGCTGCTGGTGGTGCTGCTGCTGATGCAGGTGCTGCTGAAGAGCAAACTGAGTTCGACGTGATTTTGAAATCACCTGGCGGTTCTAAACTGGCCATCGTGAAATTGGTGAAGGAAATGACCGGTGTTGGCCTCAAAGAAGCCAAAGAGGTTGTGGACAAAGCCCCTGCTCCCATCAAGGAAAAAGTATCTAAAGAAGAAGCTGAAAGCCTTAAATCTCAATTAGAAGAAGCTGGAGCAGAAGTTGAACTTAAGTAAACAGGAACAATATACCTGAAATATGGTTACGGTTTAGGAACCCATGACAATGGGATCCTAAACCTTTTTATGCTTATATGTTTAAGTTCAAATAATTTGTTGATAGATGACTCCAATTACTACCGAAAGGATTAGCTTTGCTACCATCAAAAACCAGTTGAATTATCCCGATTTTCTGGAAATTCAGCTGAAATCTTTCCGTGAATTCTTCCAGATGGGTACGACCCCCGAGGAAAGGAAAAAAGAGGGGTTATGGCAGGTTTTTATGGAGAATTTTCCCATTACAGATACCCGGAACAATTTTGTGCTCGAGTTTCTTGATTTTGGTATTGATCCATCCCGTTATACCATTGAAGAATGCATCGAAAGAGGACTGACTTATTGCGTCCCCCTGAAAGCCAAACTTAAACTTTATTGTACTGATCCCGAACACGAAGATTTTGATACCGTTGTTCAGGATGTATATCTGGGTACTGTTCCTTACATGACCGATAAAGGTAGCTTTATCATTAATGGTGCCGAAAGGGTCATCGTTTCTCAGTTGCACCGTTCGCCCGGGGTATTCTTCGGACAGAGCGTTCATGCAAATGGTACTAAACTTTACTCTGCCAGAATCATTCCTTTTAAAGGTTCATGGATTGAGTTTGCTACCGACATCAATAATGTGATGTATGCATACATCGACAGGAAGAAAAAATTACCTGTT
>CAZQOV010000190.1:0-4350 GCA_964595055.1 uncultured Bacteroidaceae bacterium
GAATTAAAACATAATGATGATTTTAAGGATATTGATATTGCCTTGACTTCTGCAGGGGGAAGCACCTCCAAAGAATTTGCTGAAACCATTACAAAACATGGAACTATAATGATTGACAACTCAAGCGCCTTCAGGTATGATGAGGATGTCCCGCTGGTAGTTCCCGAAGTGAATCCTGACGATTCTTTGAACCGTCCCCGAAATATCATTGCCAATCCCAATTGTTCTACCATACAAATGGTGGTTGCGCTCAAGCCAATTGAAAATCTTTCTCCTATAAGATCCATACATGTTTCCACCTACCAGGCCGCAAGCGGAGCAGGAGCCACGGGCCTTGCCGAACTCACCAGACAAATGAAAGATATTGTGGAAGGCAAAGAAGCACAGGTGGAAAAATTCCAGTACCAGCTGGCCCTTAACATTATTCCACACATCGATGTGTTCCTGGATAATGATTACACCAAGGAAGAGATGAAAATGGTCTGGGAAACACAAAAGATCATGCATTCCGATGTTAAGGTGAGTGCCACCTGTGTGAGGATACCTGTTATGAGATCTCATTCCGAAGCCATTTGGGTTGAAACCGAAAAACCTCTTGATGTCAGTGAGGTTAGAGAAGCCTTCGAGAATACAAAAGGCATTACAGTTTTGGATAACCCATCAAAAAATGAATACCCCATGCCTCTTTTTGTTTCGGAGAAAGATGATGTTTATGTGGGAAGGTTAAGAAAAGATCTTGCCAATCCTAATGGAATCACCTTCTGGTGCGTTGGCGATCAGATTAAAAAAGGAGCGGCATTGAATGCAGTGCAGATTGCTGAGTATTTGGTAGAGAAAGATGCTGTGTAGGTTGAACGGTAAACGGTAAACGGTAATCGGTAAACGGTAATCGGTAAACGGTGAGGGGTAATCAGTAAACGGTAATCAGTAAACGGTAATCAGTAAAAGGTGAGCGGTAATCAATAAACGGTAATCAGTAAACGGTGAGCGGTAAACGGTAAACGGTGAGCGGTGAGGGATGAGGGGTGAGGGGTGAGGGGTATTTTTGCCAGAGTGTGAAAGTATTTTTCATGAATTGTGGCAGTTGAATGAAAGAGGGGCGCTGAATGCCTTATACTGCAACAAATTAGTGTTTGCTGGATTTTGTTAGATTTAGATAAGATCTGCTGAGGTGGGGCCGTATTACTCGGCAACTGCCACTGCCAACTTTTTTTTCTACCTTTGCGAAAAATACTTAGCTTATATGGGAGACAATATGATAGACACCCGGCCGGTGCCGGTAACTGCTGTGCTTGTTGGTGTTAAGAGACAGGATCAGGATGAAGCAGAGGTTCAGGAATATTTGGATGAGCTAGCATTTCTTACCGAAACGGCAGGAGCAATTCCCGAAAAATCTTTTACCCAAAATATTGATAAAGAAAATCCGGCCACCCTTATAGGGAAAGGGAAACTTACAGAGATCCAAAGGTATGTGGATGAAAACGAGATCGACCTGGTAATTTTCGACGATGAACTCACCCCCACCCAATTAAGAAATATCGAAAGACAATTCAAACGCAGAATTCTGGACAGAACAAATCTAATCCTTGATATTTTTGCCCGTAGAGCGAAAACTTCACATGCAAAAACTCAGGTAGAACTGGCTCAATACCAGTATCTGCTTCCCAGACTTACCCGGATGTGGACCCACCTGGAAAGGCAACGGGGAGGCATAGGTCTCCGGGGACCTGGAGAAACAGAAATAGAAACTGACCGAAGAATTATTCGTGATAAAATCACCCGTTTGAAAGAACAGTTGAAAAAAATTGATAAACAAAAAGCTACCCAACGGAAGCACCGGGGAAAAATGGTCCGGGTTTCGCTGGTAGGTTACACAAATGTAGGCAAATCTACCGTGATGAACCTTCTTTCTAAATCGGAAGTATTTGCTGAAAATAAATTATTCGCGACCCTGGACACAACAATCAGAAAAGTGGTGATCGAAAACTTACCATTCTTGCTGGCAGATACAGTAGGTTTTATTAGAAAGCTGCCACATGATCTGGTTGAATCATTCAAGTCTACGCTTGACGAGGTCAGAGAGTCGGATATACTTTTGCATGTGGTCGATATATCTCATCCGAACTTTGAAGAGCAGGTTAAGATTGTAAATGAAACCTTAAAAGAAATTGGCGTTGCAGAAAAAAAAATGATCATAGTATTCAATAAGATTGATGCATACAAGTACATAAAAAAAGATGAAGATGATCTTAGCCCCGTGACGATTGCAAATTATACCCTGGAAGAACTGAAAAAGAGCTGGCTCGCCCGCAACCAGGTGGAGGCAATATTCATTTCCGCCAGGAAAAAAACCAACATCGACGAATTGAAGGATCTGCTATACAGAAGAGTGAAGGAGATACATTCGAAGCGCTATCCTTATGATGATTATCTGTATTAGGGAAGAGGAGGGACCATGGGCTACGGGACTTAAGCAAGTTTAGCGACTTAAGGGCCTATAGTAGCTTTAGCGCTAATTGGATGGATGGTATGCGAGGGACCATGGGGACTACGCAGCAGAGTAATGCTGGTCAGGGAAACTCAACAATGAAGACTTTATGAGGGAATTAAGGATAGGGGTCTCTCACCTGATTTCCTAAGAAATTCAGCGCCCTCCGAGTTATACTATAATCCCCACCAGGAATTAATATTTTTCATGTTTCAAAAATAAACTTCTCGTAAATCGGCTTATCACCTGGGATTTAATGAGTTTTAATAAATTCCATTATACCGGTAAAATTCTATTTTCCTGCAGTTTTCATATTAAATTAATTAATAATTTATCCTATTTTGGAGCGATTTTTGTTTTATGAATAAAAGCTATAAAATTATAAATTAAAGAGTCCCGGATTAATTTTATACGCCTTTTCGAAGTTTTCTTTTGAAATATCCTTTTTAATTCACTAATTTTATTGCCCCAAAATCCAAAATAAAATGGAAGCGAAGAAATCAAAAAAAGCAGATCTTGAGAACAAACGCGGAATGTTCCTGCAGATAGGTTTAGTGGCAGTTCTGGGCATTGTTTTGCTTGCCTTTGAGTGGGCTACAAGACCAAAAGAAGATTCAGACGAGAAGCTCGTAGCAGAAACAACCTATGAAGTTGAAGAAATGCAGGTAACCCGCAGGGAAGAACCACCCCCACCCGAACCTGAGCAACAGCAGGTTACAGAGATTTTGAATATCGTTGAAGATGATGTTGAAATTGAAGATGAATTTGACTTCGATGTTGAAGCCGATGCATCCACAGAGTTTGAATTTACAGGCTTTGCTGATGATACGGAAGAGGAGTTCGAAGAAGAAGAAGTATTTTATATCGTAGAAGATATGCCTATGTTCAATGGCGGTGATCCGGCTGTTGAGTTCCGTAAATACATTGCACAAAATCTAAGGTATCCTGAAATTGCTGCCGAAAATGGCATTAGCGGTAGGGTTATTGTACAGTTTGCCGTTAACAAAAACGGACGTGTTGTCGACGCCGTAGTAGTTGCTGGTGTTGATCCGGCACTTGATAAGGAAGCCATCCGTGTCGTAATGGCTTCCCCGCCCTGGACACCAGGTAAGCAGAGAGGAAAAGAAGTAAAAGTGCTCTTTACCTTCCCGATTAACTTTGTACTGCAGTAGTAGGAAACGAACTTATTTTATAAAGCTGTTCCCCTGGGAGCAGCTTTTTTTGTTTGAACAGGAAGGGAAACGGTAATCGGTAATCGGTAATCGGTAATCGGTAATTGATAATCGGTTGAGGGGTGAGCGGTTGGGCTTTATTTAATAGGCTGGCAAAAGGAACATGATTTGTCAATCATCGCGTATAACATTTTTCCAATCGTTTCACACTGGTTTATAAGATTATCCATTTTTTGTTGATCTATATAATCACACTCATGAAATAGCTCAATCCAGTGTTGAGTTTCATGCTGTTCAGAATCAGCATCAGTTAATTTCAAAATGAAATGTTTCTCATATCTTCGTTTTCCCCATGCTTCTGCTATTTGAGCACCGATCGACCGGGACGAGCGAAGAACCTGACCAACAAGGGAATATTTTTCTTCCTTTGGAAAGTTTCTTGTTAATTCAAATATTTCCCAGGCTAATATTCTGGACTTTTTATATACTTCCAACTCTTCAACACTTTTTACATATGACATGACACTAAAATTTTGTTTATTAATCTGGTATGTTAATTTCACAATTTTTACTTTCCCCATTTTATATTAAGTACATTAAGTACTTTCTTTTCTTTTATTGAAGCTAAAGTGAAAATATCAGCGTGCATTATTGAACTTTTTGATGCAAAAATAACAATTACTTACCAAT
>CAZQOV010000191.1:0-4289 GCA_964595055.1 uncultured Bacteroidaceae bacterium
GTGAACTCAAAAGAAGTAAGAGAAAAAATACTCTCAAGGATTAATGAAGAGTTGCGTAATACAAGGCAAATGATGTCGGAAGTAATTGAGAAACCTATAGCAGAAAGAAGAAAAAGCCACTACTATTCCACCATTCTGAGGGCTGAAGCCCTCAACCATCTTCATGACAGCCAGATCAAGCTGCTTGAAGCCTGGAGAAAAAACAAAGTCACGGAAAAAGAAGATGAAGAGTTACTCGTTAAACTCCTGAAAAGCATCAATGCCATCGCCAATGCTATGGGAAATACGGGTTAAGGGTTGCTCTGTCATATAACAAGTTTCGCACTTGATTTCTAAGATATATTACCAAAGCTCCTCCAAAGGCGGACATGTTTAATCATTGGTAGGTGGGGATAATCCCGGAGGGATTAAAAAACAATAGCCATGGGTTTTAACCCATGGTAAGTGGGAAAAATTACCACTAACCCCGGAGGGGTTTCATAAGGTTTAAAGACTTATAATTAGGCGCTTAATTTAAATCATTAACTAACCATGTTGTTCAAGTTTTGCATCGGCTACTTCCCCAAAGGGCTTCAATTGCCAACTGCCAACTGCTAATTGCCAATTGAAGTAGAATCTAATCAAGACATTCATAGCATAATGTAGCACCTACCTGCCCGCCAACGCGAAAGCCAGTGTCATGGCATGCGGGAACCATTAAACAATCTTGCCTGTTATCCTCTCCGAGTGATACGGCTCCGCCGCTAGGGAACTGCCTATTCCCAGAAATTCTCTCCTTTATTTTCATGCAGCAGCTTATGCAATTCTGAGATTAACGACTGGTTGTCAGGATCCTCTGAAATGTTTTTATTTTCCTCCGGGTCATTTTGATGATCATACAGCATCCGGCTGCACTGTTCTTTTTCATCCGTATACCAGACAGTATATGCATAATCTCCGGTATTAACCGTAAGTCCGTCAAACCATTGTGATACCACACCGGCTTTGCCCTCTGCGGAAGGATCTTCCAGTAAATACGTAAAGCTCTTACCTTGCAAATGCCCGGGTTTCTCCAGCCCGGCCATATCACAGAGGGAAGGATATATATCGACAAACTCGACCACTCCGCTGGTTTTATTACCTTCGGTAAGCCAGGGAACATCGACAATAAGCGTGGACCTCAAGGATGTCCGGAACAGACAATGCTTGCACCACAGACCATGTTCCCGCAGGTTCCAGCCATGATCACCCCAGAGCACAACAATGGTGTTTTCAGCAAGATCCAGATCTTCAAGTGCATCCAGAACTTTGCCGATCTGGGCATCGGTATAACTCACACAGCTGTAATACCCCTGGATAAGTTTCCTGGCGAAACAACCGGTCAAAGGACCCATGCCCGGAACCGCTGTAATTCTGAACAGAAATTGTCAGATTCAAAAAGTCTTGCACAGTATCAGGATAGAACAGCCAACCCAGGGTCTCATTATTCAATTTTCCATGAAGATCACCCTGTAAACCTTGGTTATCTGCGCAATAAACCTCAGTATAACAACCCCTCTACACATTCTCCAAAACTTCCTTATCTTTGCCACAAAACATTCTGCCCATGATCAAATACAGAAAATTTTTCGGCATCATACGCATTTTTCTTGGTATTCTGTTTTTTATGTATCCCGCCTATGAGTTTTTCAGTCTGGGGGACCTGCATTCGGAGGAATCAATAAGATGGCTCTTTGTAATGCTTTTTTTCCTGGCCTATTCATACTCCTCTGTCAGAAATGGCATTCGTGAAATCGGAGGATTCAATCCGGCATTTAACCTTTTGCGCTTTTTTGAGGCTTCGTTAAATGGTTTTCTTTCACTTTATTTGCTTATCCTTGTTTTTGGATCAAAAATAACAGGGTTTGCCAGGTTTTTCCTTATTATTTTATCCCTTATTACCATAGTGAACATGGTAAGAGACATTCAAATAATTAGTTTACAATACTTTGAGAAAAAACAAAAAGCCCGGAAATAGCCATCAAACAAATGCATATTACCATGAAAAAATCAATTTTACTTTTCACTGTACTTTTGGGATTATTTCATTTCTCATGCCATAACCAAAATCCCTTAGTTTCTGATGATCATAAAGATATACACTTCATCCACACCGTATTCTTCTGGTTGAATGATACCGTTACCGATGTAGAAAGAATCGCATTTGAGTCAGGGCTTGAAATCCTTGGAACGATCCCCGTAATAGAGAAATTTTACTATGGGAAGCCCGCAGGGACATCACGTGAGGTAGTGGATAATTCTTACGATTATGCCTGGATCGTGCATTTTGCCGATGCCGGGGCTCAGGATGAATACCAGGAACATGAGATCCACCTTGAATTTGTGGATAAATATCAGCATTTATGGGAACATGTGAAGGTTTATGATACGGTGCTGGAGGAGTGAGAGGAGAGAGGAGAGTGAACGGTAAACGGTAAACAGTGAACGGTGAGCGGTGAGCAACAGTAAAGGGTAAACAGACTGCCAACTGCCAACTGCTCACAGACTGCCACTGCCAACTGAATATAATCGTTTCTACCCAAAGTAAGTAACAAACTTCACCTTGTACCGTAACATCTTTTTGTTTACCTTTTCATCTTTAAAAAACACCTAAATCGATCGAAATGGAAACTACAGAAATTCAAAAAAGATTTATAATTATAGGGGCTATTGCTGCGATTCTTGCTACAGTAATTTACCCTATAGTCTTCTACAGCAGCTTTTCACTCAAATCAAATCTCATTTTGGAGTTATTTTTGGGATTTTCTTTTGGTTTCGTATTCTACGGTTTATTCCGTTTTATAAGAATAAACAGGGATTCAGTATGTTTGCAGGTTGGTTTACTAACCGGAATATTAGCCGCTTTTACCTATGTTTTAAAATCCGGCACCTTTGCGTCAATGACCACTCCACTTGAAGGAATCCTGGTACAGGGAGATCAGAGTTTTGTTTATGCCCTTACCACCAGACTTTACACCGGAATAAATTTTATTTGGGAGATCCTGATTGGAGCGGCAATTTTTTCCGTATCCATAGCTTTTTTCCACCAGCCAAGGCCGGGTAAGGTAATTGCTGCAGCAGGAATTATCATAGCACTGGCAATAATAATTAATTCTGTATATGCTTTTCCGGAAATTGCCCGCGATGAAAACTTCAGCTGGCTGGGAATTGCCTTGCCTGTATGGCTTTTAATAGTAGGTTTACTAATGATCTTTTCACAGAAATGGATCAAGGTCAAATGAAAAATTAAAATGACATATCGCGAATGATTGAACGGGGAGTTTATGAAAGCATCAAAAAATCCATAATTGAATTAAGGAGAAAATTACATGCCTATCCTGAATTATCAGGATCGGAGGATAATACGAAGAATATTCTGATGGATTATTTTTCAAATCTCGATAGGATAAAGGTTCATTCCAGGATCGGGGGAAACAGTATCGCCTGGGAATTTTGTCCGGCAGGATTTTCCAAAACGCTCATATTTCGTGCAGATATGGACGCTCTTCCCATACCGGATGAAATAGAAAAACCATATGTTTCAAAGTTTGCTGATATTGGCCATAAATGCGGCCATGATGGACACATGGCAATTCTTTCCGGATTTGCACAGCTTCTGAATACCCACCCCCCGGAAAAAACCAGGGTTTTCCTTCTCTTCCAGGCTGAGGAAGAAACTGGACAGGGAGCAGAAAAGATCACAGAAGGAGAATGGTTTAAAAAGCTTAAACCGGATTATATTTTCGGCCTCCATAATTTACCGGATTTCCCGAAAAGTCATATAATTATTAAAGACAGAATTTTTGCATCATCTTCAGTGGGTATGCAGATTAAACTTAAAGGCGAATCCTCACATGCCGGTCAACCAGAAGACGGCATCAGTCCGGCAATGGCATTGGCAAAATTAACCCGTTTTGTACAGAAGGAAATAAATTACAAAAGCTTCCGGAATTTCACTCTTGCCACCATTATTCATTTGAGGTTGGGTGAAATTGCTTTCGGCACTTCACCCGGAGAAGCTGATTTTATGGTAACACTGAGGGCCGCCGATGAACAAGATCTGAAATCCCTTACCCGACTGATAAGCAGCAAAACGGAAGAAATATGCAAAGCGGAAAAGTTAAACCATGAAGTGGAGTTTACAGAGCATTTTCCATCAACAGTTAATCACCATGAGGGATATAACCTGATCGTCAGTGCAGCAAAGGAGGCCGGTTTAAAATTGATCCCAATTGAAACGGTATTCCGATGGTCAGAGGATTTTGGTCATT
>CAZQOV010000192.1:0-4216 GCA_964595055.1 uncultured Bacteroidaceae bacterium
CCTTATTTTTTTTATTTAACTTCAGGAACTCATTCAAAACGTCGTTTTTTCTTAGCTTTGAAATTTATTAAACATACCATCTTGCATTATCCCGACAGAAATAAGTATATTGAAATATCTGCGGTGGTTTTAACCGGTCTTCTGAAATTTATATTTATGGACTGGTTAAATTTCAGGGCTTTTTATATTGTAGCAGTATGTACTTTCTGGATCATTTACATCTGGCGGACACATAAGAAATACCCCGATGTTTACAAATACTGGGGATTTCGCAAAACCAATTTCAAAAGATCCTTTCTGTTTCTCCTGATCCCGGCATTGATCACTATTGCCGGCATATATTTATATGGGGTTGAAACAGAGGCCATATTTCTCAACTGGAGGATTTTACCCATACTTGTTTTGTATCCTTTATGGGGACTTCTCCAGCAATTCATGATAGCAGGGCTCATCGCAGGAAATCTTCAAAAATTAGAAAGCCTTAAACTCCGTAATTCAATCATCATCCTCATTACCTCCATAGTATTTGCACTTATTCACGCTCCCAGCATCCCTTTGATGATGTATGTCCTGATTATGGAGATCATTTTTCTTCTTGTTTATTTTAGATATCATAATTTATGGGCACTGGGTCTTTTCCATGGATGGGTTTCGGGTTTGTTTCTTTATTATGTTCTGGAACGGGATCTTTGGAGGGAACTTTGGGTGATATTTTAGGATACAGGGAAGATAGTACACAGAGTTTGGTGAGGAATCACAGGGGACCACTGAGGGAAACCTGAAAAGCAGGACGTATTGGAGTCGCTGTGCCCGGGGAGGACGCAGAGGTTTTGCCCGGAAGGTTTTCTTTGGAGCTTTTTTCTGCTCCATCATATATGAAAAAATCTCGTTAAGTCCCTGCCTCGCCTCAACCGGAAATGAAGATATAAAAGGAGACCGGCGATTGGAAGGATCGAAGCCATTACAATGAGGCTCCACTCGAGATGCAGTTCTTTTATTCTGTATTTTGAGATGAAAGCTTCAGTCACAATGCTCAGTAAACCTGTGGCCAGTAAGGAATAGGCAATTATATTCATGCCTTTGTTTTTGGAGCGTTTTATCAGAATGATCAGCATGTACACAACGAAATATGCTCCGAAAAGCAAAGGAATGCCCAGTGATATCCCCCAGTTCAGTTCTCCGGTAAAGAGGTCAAGAAGGATGAGGAGAGTAGAACTTGATATAAAACTTCCGGATAAAACGAAGAAATGATTTTGGTAGAAAAAGCTGATCAGTGTAATGTTAATGAACAGTATGGAACAAATGGCCAGGGGGTATTTTGACCAGCTGAGAGAATGATCACTCAAAAAATCAATGATCAGGGTGATAATAATTCCGGAAATAAGAATGATCCCGGATATTTCCCAGAATAATTTCCTTTTCTGATCTGAAGTGAGTCTTTGAAAATCTGTCAGTTCGCGGCGTTCTTTTAGCCTTACTTTTATGTACTCGGTGTTATTTGAGTCTTCGTCAAGTACAGGTTCTCCGCACAAAGGACAAAAGTTCATGCTTCTTTCCAGTTCAACGCCGCAATTAATGCATTTTTTCATTGTGGAGATTTTATGTGCCGGAATTTAACTCTATTCCTTCGGTTTCTAAAAAATTAATGAATTTATTTTCCAGTTCCATAGATTTCGTGGTGTTGCCGAAACTGAGAATCAGCTTATCCTCATGACTGATGATTCCGCAGTTAATCTTGAGCATTTTATTGGGCGGGGGCGGTGTGAATACAAAATGCTCCACCTCTGAACTTACTTCTTCCGGAAGCATCGTTCTTCCAAGATTTGTGATTACTCCGCTATATTGACTTGTTCCCAGGGAATAATATTTCATTTTCAGGATCAGGCTTTTGATAACCAGGGGAATACTTTTAATATAGATCTTTTTTTCACTTCCTACATTCCTGGCAATGTTTTTATGTATCAGCTTTTCGTCTGTTTCCAGCCGCATTTGATGATAGACTGTCTTTATAATTTCCTGGAAAGTATAATGCCCCAGCCGAAGGTCTATTTCGGGTAATACGAACAAAGAGAAATTACGCATGGTTTTGGATGGAAGTATATTCCTCAGATTAACGGGAACCTGTACCCTCAAAAGTTTGTTATTTTTCCTTTTCTGGAAAGCATTCATGTCCTCAAAAATATCCTGCAAAACAAAGAGATAAACTGCTACCAGATAATTAGTAATACTGACGCCATATTCAGCGGCTTTTTCTTTTATGCTTTTTACGGATATGTTCACATATTTTACCTGAAAACGCGGTTTCGGTTTAAGAGGCATTGGAAGATGAAAAGCTGGTGATCTTTTTACCATGGGAGGAATTTCTTCTTTGAAATACCTCTTGTAGGCATCTTCATATTCTTCCTCAGATACTTCTTCGTCCGGCTTCAGATAATGAAAATTGTCCGGTAAACTTAAGCCTTTTTCTATGAAATAAAGGCTAAGGATAGTTTTCAGAAATTCAAAAGCTCCGCCTCCATCGGTAAGAATATGAGAAAATTCAACACTCAATTGGTTGTCTTTTGCCAGCACTCTTAACATTAATCCTTTACGAGGGAATTTCCGGCATGGGATATCCCGGTCTACCGTTACCGGAATGGCAGCAGGATGATGTTCCAGGTAAAACCAGAAGAACCCCTGTTTCAGTCTCACCTTGTAATAAGGGAATCTGCTTTCGGCTTTTGATACCGCCCTGATGAGAGCCTGAATCTTGATGCTTTCTTTCAATACCGCGCTTATCCTGAATACGGTAGTAATCTCTGCATCTACGGTTGCAGGATAGATTTTAGCGGCATTATCGAGAGATAGCCAGAATTGCTCGGTTTTGATTTTCTTTTGTATGGTTGAGGTTCCATTCATAATAAACCATTGCAAAAATGTGCGTGCTGAGTGAGGTTTTTAAATGCTAAAATTAATAAATATTATTTGGTGGGAAATAATACTTTTTGATCTTCATTGGACATTTGTGGAAAAATTGTCTGAAAATAAAATTTCCTCTATTCTTCCACGTTGTGAGACTTTAGCTGGATTTTAAGGTGTACAACAAGATAGGCAGAGGTTATGGAATTTCTCTTGTACGATAATCATCATTACCTGAGTATGTATCCTGATTTTCTGAAATTGTTCTTTTAGTCGGAAAAGGATTTATATGCTATCAGTAACGGGTTTTTTAGTGATCATTTGGTCAGGATTTGTATTAGCAGGATTTTTTTCCATCTGACTTTTATTTATAAGACATTAATGCTTTAAGGTTTTTCTTTATGCTCTGGGAGGAGCTATGAATGAGTGCTTTTCATTCTTCGCTGAGTAAGGATAATTTTTTTAAAATAAATGACTTCGACGGCTAAAAAACTATTGACTAAATAGCATAAGATAATGAAAAAAAAATACTTGTTGATTGACAGGTTGAAATCTATTTTTACCCATGAAATTCAGTCTGTAAAAATATGTAATACATACATGAAAAAAGCAGCGCAAATGTTTAGTAAGAAAAAAAGTATTATTCTGTTTACCTTTCTTTTTATAAGCATACATTATATTCAGGCACAACAACGGGTGATAAGCGGAAAAGTGACTGATCCGAACGGAGTTGCACTTCCGGGTGCAAATGTGGTTGTTAAAAATACTGGCAAAGGGGCGATCACTGATTTTGAGGGGAAATACGAAATCATGATTACCGGACCCGGAGACACTCTTTATTTTTCATTTATAGGCTATAATGCTTATGAAACGGTTGTTGGGGATGAAGTCAAAATCGATGTTGTCCTTCAGTCTAAAGCGGAGGAATTGACAGAAGTTGTCATATCCACTCAGGCAAGGGGACAGAGAGCTGCTATTAACCAGCAGTTTGCTGCCAGGCGTGTTATGAATGTAGTTTCTTCCGAGAAAATACGGGAACTGCCTGATGCCAATGCAGCTGAATCAATCGGACGCTTACCAGGGGTATCGCTGCAACGATCTTCAGGAGAGGCCTCAAAAGTGGTAATTAGAGGACTATCTCCGAAATATAGCAATGTAACAGTTGAAGGGGTCAAAATGGCCTCAACCGGGCAGGATCGGAGTGTCGACCTGAGCATAATCCAGGGTGATGCACTTGGAGGGATTGAAGTTTCAAAATCCTTGCAGGCTGATCAGGATGCCGATGCAATTGGGGGTACAGTAAACCTTCGTTTGGGTG
>CAZQOV010000193.1:0-4194 GCA_964595055.1 uncultured Bacteroidaceae bacterium
CTCCCGTGAATTACTGAATAACCTACCCGAAATCCTCCGGCAATTGAAAGAATATCACCTGGTGTCGTGGAATAAGGTTAAAGATTCTCTTGTTCTTTTCAGAATTAAATCATTTGCTTCAGAACTTAAAAAAACGGGGGAAAAATATGAGTTTCATTTTCTTACGGCCTATGCGAGCCGCTTAATCCATGATGTTGATGTCATTGACCTGGATTCCATTACAGAGAATCTTTCAAGCTTCCCTAACATTATTGAAGAGATCCAGAATATCAGGACCTGATGTAATCAAAAAGAATTCATAACGACAGGGCAAAGCCACTTTTCAACTTTAAACCTCAAATGTGTTGTACATTTTTAGCGGATGACATAAAAAATGCACAACACATTTATTTCAGGTTTTACACCATTTACCAGAATAATCCGCCAAAATCTGTTTGTCTGACTATAGCTCTGTTCGCGTTTCCAACCTGATGCACATCTGCATCATGAGAATGACCAAGTTGTACAATTTCAACCCTGTTCATTTCTCCTTCCACAAAAACATCAGACTTATTAAAACTACCTGACTGCAGCGTAAATGTTCTATTATCTTCTCCAAAAATACTCACCCTGGCTTTATTGGACACCGGTCCGTAATAGTCTCCTACCTGGTATACAGCTGTTTTGTTAGCGGCTCCCTCTTGCATTACAAAAGCTTCATTGCCATAAGCGAAATCATCCCCGTAATTCCCTTTTCCAGGTCTTTTTCTATCGCCGGCATCTTCAAGATACGAATCACTTTGTACAAGGTCAACAGTGTTTTCTTCTCCGGTTTGAAGAATTTCCGCCTGGCTGAATCCGGCTGTTTGTTCCAGACCTGTGAGGTTACCACTTCCAAATTGTTCAAGCTTCAAAGAAGAATTCCAGGCCTGACGGGCATACTCATTATTCTGCTCACGCCCATAATTCCCCGGTCCGGAAAGAATATTACCTTCACCAACCTGTGTCACATAAGCTTCGGAGCCACCACCCTGACCCTGAATAAGTTTACTTTGATTTTCCACACCTTCCTGAAACAAATCGAAGGAATTTTGATTTGAAGGTTTTTCACCTTCACTGCCGGTCATTTGCCGGATATCGTTCACATTAGCTTCTCCTGCCTGGAGTATAAACGCTTCATTCCTCTTTCCGATTTGTCTGGCTAATGAAGTATTGTCAAAGCCATCCTGTTCAACTTCAGAATTATTCAGTCTTCCTCTCTGCTCAACATCTGCAGAGTTTTGAGCCAATACTGATACGCCAGCAAGACCCGTAATCAATAGAAAAAATATCTTTTTCATACCTAATAAATGGTTAGAGATTAATAATTAATTGTCAGGGCGAAATTATGATCTCTTCTCCGGGCCTTCGAAGACATTTGATGAATGAAACTTCTTAAAGGATAATTTTTACCCCCTTAAAAAAAATCAATGAAAGCACAATATTGCTGCGTGGACAAAATGTGGACGTGGCAATAAATCAGAATTTGGAAGGCAAATGAGACTAAGCCTTACCCGAACAGAAAGTTTGAATAAAATTCAACAGCTTTTCTTCCTTTGACAAGCCGAACTTCTTTTTAATTCGATAACGGTATTTTCTTACACTAGCCGGGGAAATATACAGGATTGAAGCTATCTGGCTGCTATTGAGGTTAAGAAGGATAGCCGAAGTGATGGTGATTTCCATCTGGGTAAGACCCGGGTAATTTCTTAGTAAACAAGAAATAAAACCCGGATGGAGCTTATTAAATCTTATCTGAAATTCCCGGAGGATATCTTCTTTTCGGTTCGTTCTTTCAATTTTATGAACCATACTGTGAATTTTTCTTCGCTGCTGAGCCGATAAATTACCGGATAATAATTCTCTTTGCAACTGGTTTTTCAGTTCTTCAAGTGCTTGTGTTGATTCGATCGATTTTATGGCCAATTTTTCAAGCTCACTTTCTCTTTCATTTAATTTTTCAATCAATTCCTCTTTATTGGTGGTTATCTGCATAATATACTCTTTCTGACTGGCAATCTGTTTATTCAGTTCAGAAAGGATGTTTTTCACATCTGCATCAAGTTGATCAATGACCTTTGCTGTTTTCCACTGTTCTTGTTTCTCCAGACGGATGTGAATAGCTTTTTTGAGTTCCTTTTCGGTAAAAGGTTTGGTAAGAAAGTCATCTGCTCCAAGTTCCATTCCATTTCTCATACTGGTCCGGTCGGTTAAAGAGGTAATAAAGATAAAAGGAATAAATTTGGCCGTTTCATGATTTTTTAGCTGATCCAGAACATCAAATCCGTCTCCTTCAGGAATCATAATATCACACAGGATCAGGTCAGGATTTAAGGTTTTGGCCATTTTAATTCCTGATGTCCCATTGTCTGTTTCAAAAACCCTGAAGCCCGAAAACCCCAAAATTTCTGCAACTTCTTCTCTTAACTCCAGATTATCTTCTATTATTAAAATCGATTTCAAACTCCTGGCCTAAACTGTATCTGAATTCAGTTGATAATTACAGTTCCTATACGGGTTTCCGGAAATAAGAGTTTCAAGGATTGAAAAGATTCAGAAAAGGGGAAGTCAAAAAATCCACCCGGAATATTCTTTTTAAGAAACAGGAAAAACTCCATTCTGAATGGTCTGAATTTGATTCGGCTTCAATTTTATTTTTCAGTTGTTTGATTTTCTTATTCAATTCCGGATAAAAAATCTCCCCAAGACCTTTTTCCCCGATCCTGGAGCGAAATTTCACCAGGTCGGAACGGCTCGCAGGGGGTCTGACCTGGGAATAAACTTCACCACAAAAATGCTGGAAAGCTGGATTGCCTGTATACTGTCTGAGTATACTTTCATCGCTTCCTCCATAAATCTTTTTAAGAATAAGCAAAGCAGCAAGTTTCCGTATAGGGATTGCTTTCCTTCCTTTATCGGGCGAGTAATGAATACTCAGGGAAGAAATTATCGTTTCCCATTCAATGCTTCCTGCCAGTCGGACCAGTTCATCCTCCTCCCTGAGTATATGTTTCAGAGGTTCCCGGAATATATCCAGTTGCGGGGTTTTTTCCAGGGTGCCAAGCATAACTACCAATTTGTATACAAGTTCGGGAATTTAATCGGAAGTAAAATCCTGAGGGTGTGGAAGTTTTCAACAAAATATTGTGGATAGCGTGGGTTGGGGGTTCAGCAGATAGGCCAAACCCCGGGGTTTCCGGGACTATTTAAAATGATAAAGTGTTTAAAAATAGGGCTAAACCCATATTTGCCTGTATTCCTTCTATGGTAAATGATTCCCGCCTGCCAACGTGCTGGCCTATGCTTCGGTCACCGGCGGCCAAAACCTGTGGTGACGGCTCGCGGGCAGGTATGGTCTTTTCTCTTTCATTCCCCTTCAATAATAACCCTTTCTGCGAGAATTTCCTTACGGTTCTCTTCACTCAGATCGAAAGGATTATTTTTATTCCCGGCTTTAATAGCAATTTCCCTGACATCTTCTTCAAGTATCCCGTAGTCCTTTAAATCAGGAACCTGAAGATCCTGTGTAAGTCTGTAAAGGTAATCAATGAATCCGTCAGTATAGTAATCATCAGTTTGTCCTTCACTATCAAGAAACAGCCTGCCCAATTCAGCATATTTCTTAAGGGCATAATTCTCAGGATCTTCGGAACGGAGCTCACGAACAGTCACTCGGTTTGCCGGAGCCATAAGGGTTCCGCAGACCAGTCCATGAGGAATATCGAACTTACCGCCAATTACTGAAGCAAATCCATGCACTGTGCCTAATCCGGCATTGGCCAGGCATACTCCTGAATTGAGAGCTGCAAATGACATACCGGCACGGGCCTCAAGGTCATCCCCGTTTTTAACGGCTTTCACCAATGAAGTCTTTATTGCTTTAAGTCCTTCCCGGGCGAAAGCATCAGTGTATACAGAAGCCTTACCTGATAAGAAAGCTTCTGTGAGCTGAGTAAAACAGTCCATTCCACTTGCAGCCGTAATTGATGGAGGACAACCGAGTGTGAGTTCCGGGTCGAGAATGGCCATATCCGGGACAAAGTTATCGTGACGGAGGGATTTTTTGAAGCCATTGAGACCAATTTCTGAGATCACGGCATTTTTGGTAGCCTCACTGCCGGTCCCGGAAGTAGTGGGCATGGCAATAAAGGGTATTTTTGTTCCCGGATGTTCTTT
>CAZQOV010000194.1:0-4175 GCA_964595055.1 uncultured Bacteroidaceae bacterium
TACCGCAAAACATATCCTTTCTCACACAAAATCCCGGAAGTTTTTCCCTATTTCACATCTTCAAATTTTTATCCTGAAGTCTGATGAAACGTGATGATATTCTTTTTTTTACAGGACTCATTCTCTTTTTCAGTCCTTTTTTCTTTTTTGAAGCCGTATACGATGCCTATTATCGGTTTAATGCAGAGCAAGGACTGATTATGAGCTATATTAAGTTTGCAATCCTCGCCACCCTGGGAGAGGTGATCGGTTTGAGGATTAAGACCGGGAGGTATTATCAGAAGGGGTTCGGACTTTTGCCCAGGGCTTTTGTATGGGGATTCCTGGGGGTTAGTGTAAAGATTGCTTTTGATATATTCTCTGCGGGAACGCCTGTTTTTCTTGAAAAAGCCGGTTTCGAAAATGCAAGCGCTATAATCGGAAATGAGCTGACCTGGAAAAAGGTCATCGTTTCTTTTTGCATATCTACAGCCCTGAATTTATTTTATGCCCCTGTATTAATGACTTTCCATAAAATTACCGATTCTCATATCCTCAGGACGGGCGGATCAATGAAGCAATTTTTTCAACCTATTGCTTTTGCAGATATCCTCCAGAATATCGACTGGGATGTGCAGTGGAATTTTGTATTCAAGAAAACAATTCTACTGTTCTGGATTCCCGCACAGACCATCACATTTTTGCTGCCTGAGGAGTTCCGCATCCTCTTTGCAGCATTTTTGGGGGTTGTACTGGGTGTGTTACTGGCGGTGGCGAGTTTGAAAGGGAGGAGAGAGTGAAAGAAAGTCAAGAAATTACACAGAGATATCGGGAGTAGTCACTGACCCGCCTGCCGAAGCCTGGGGCCGTGCTTTGGCGGGCAGGGAACCACAAAGGGAATATGGAATAGTACGACGTATTGGAGTCGCTATGCTCTGCAGAGAGCAGGTAACAAGGGTTCGCAGATGACAACACTGAGTGCAAACTTAAGTTTCATGCAGGTTGCTTTTTTCTATTGCCTGAAACTGGTGAAGTAATAATTAGATTAGACTTGGTAGCAATGCATATATTTCGTATTTTTACGACACGTATTTTTACGACACGTAATTATACGAAATAAAAATTCAAACATGGCACAAAAAAAACAAAAGCCAAAAAATCCTTTCCAGTTCGGTACTGTAATCGATGATGAGGCATTCTGCAACAGGAAAGACGAAATAGCATTCCTTAAAAATCAGATCCGCAATGCCTACTCCACCTGGCTTTTTTCTCCCCGTAGATTCGGAAAAACTTCCTTGGTAGAAAAAGTCTTTCGTGAAACAAAGACAGCAACCTGCATCTTTGTAGATCTGTACAATATCAAATCTCTTGACGATTTTAGCCGGAAATACTCTGAAATTCTTGCAAAAGAGCTTTTCAACTGGAGAGATGACATCAGGGTGCTCACCAGGAATCTGGCAGAGCGTTTCAAAAATTTATCACCGGCTGTATCCTTTGATGAATTTGGCAATCCCAGCTTCAGCCTGAATATACACAAGGTGGAAAAGCAGTCAGATATTGAGACCATCCTGGATATTCCCGACAGGATACAGGCTGACAGGAAAAAGCCTATTTGCATTGCGTTTGATGAATTTCAGGAGATAAAAAGAATTGATCCCTTTCTATTGAACTGGATGCGCTCATCTTTTCAAAGGCATAAAAACATATCTTACATCTTCCTCGGTAGCAAGCAATCCCTGATGGAGGATATTTTCGCGTCCTCACGCTCGCCTTTTTACGAATTTGCAGTAAAGATGAATCTCTCTGTAATCAGTCATAAGGAACTGTCCCGTTTCATCAAAAAAAAATTCAGGGAATACAATCTTCAAATTGATAACAGCACCATTGATACTCTCCTGGTAAAATCAGACTGCCAGCCCCATTACACCCAGTTCTTTGCATCCGTGGTTTTCGATCTCATCAGCAAGGGGTATGATCAGCAGGAAGAAAACTTCACGTATACATGGTTAAGCAAAGTGATGCGTTCACAGATAGACATTTTCCAGGACATCTACGATCAGCTAACCAACACGCAGAGGGCTGTCGTCCAGGCACTGGCAAAGCTGAATGAGCAGGGCATTTATTCGGACGAAGCCCGGAAGAGGTACAATTTACCCGTTAGTTCATCCCTTGCCGAGGCTTTGAAGGCTTTACAGAAGAAAGCATTGATCTACAGGGAGAGTGATGAATACAAATTCAGCAATCCGGTTTTTAAGGAGTGGGTGATGGGTTTGGATTAAAATCCTGGGGGGCGCCACAGATTACGCGGATTGCGCGGATATTATCAGTATGACGTAAGTGACTATTTCCCCTATCTGTGTTTATCCGTGATATTTGTGGTGAATATCCTTCCAACCCAAGTTAAATTAATCAGGGTTTTGAAACTATTGCATAAATTTGTTCATTGCCAATGTAAAATATTATATATTTACAATGAACAAATTTTTTGCGTAATGATACTTAAATCTGAGCTGCAACGAATTGCGGATAACCAACATCATAACCTTCAAAAGCGGGATACCGGAATCGGAAGGGATAAAATCGAAAAAATAAATCACAGCAGTACCCTGGTGAAGATTATTAGTGGGATTCGAAGATGCGGGAAGAGCACACTTGTGCATCAGATAATGAACAGGTATGAAAATAGTTTTTATTTAAATTTTGAAACCCCGGGCTTAACAGCTTTTCGTATTACCGACTTTGAAAAGTTGGACGAAATTATAAAAGAAAGAAAGACAAAAAATCTGTTTTTTGATGAAATTCAAAATGTGGAAGGGTGGGAAAGGTATGTGAGAAGTAAACATGATGAAGGTTATAATCTATACATAACGGGATCGAACGCATCCATGTTAAGCAAAGAGTTAGGCACAAAATTAACAGGGAGATATTTAATGACAGAATTGTTTCCCTTTTCATACCGGGAATTTCTGAAAATTAAAAATCAATTGCCGAATCCCGAAAGTACTGATCTGTACATGAGTGAGGGAGGTTTTCCTGAATATTTAAAAAATCCTGATAATGAATTTCTTCACAGAATATTTTATGATATACTATACCGGGATGTCGCTATACGACACAAAATAAAACATGTAGAAAGGCTTAAGGAACTGGCCATGTTTCTCATCACGAATGCAAATAAAAAGATATCCTATAACAAAATAAAAAATATCTTTTCTCTGGGGTCCACAAATACTGTTATCGACTACATTTCCTACTTTCAGGACAGTTATCTTTTCTTTATTCTTCCCAAATTTGATTATTCAGTAAAAAAACAAATCATTAATGAAAGAAAAATTTACAGCATCGATACCGGTTTAAGCTCTGTAAACTCAGCTTCATTCAGTGATGACACAGGCCGAAAGCTCGAAAATATTGTTTATCTACATCTGAGAAATAAATTCCGTGATATTTTTTATTACACGAATAAATATGAATGTGATTTTGTAGTAAGGAAGAAAATCGATGACTTTTCATTGTTTCAGGTTTGCCTTGAACTAAATCATGATAACATTGACAGGGAGATCAATGGTTTGCTGGAGGCTATGGCTTATGTAAACACAAAAACCGGGACTATTGTAAGCTTGAATCAAAAAGACAACATTAAAAAGAAAGGATCCGAAATCAAGGTCATTCCTTTCTATGAGTTTTCTCTCACCAACGAGTAAACCAGCTCGCCTTGTGTTCCAACTATCTTATCATGAGTTTGCACCACAGATTACACGGATATGCACGGATATTATCAGTATAACGTATTGTGATTATTATCCCCTATCTGTGTTTATCCGTGATATCTGTGGTGAATATCCTTCCGTGGTGAATATTTAGTAAAAAAATAGTATTTTTGCTTCAAATTATATATTTATGAAAAGCATATCAAAAGAACTGATAGGAGCCGCTTCCATACCCCTCATTCTCGCGGTACTAAAAAGGGGTGATAGCTATGGTTACGAGATTGTCCAGGAGGTAAAGGAACTAACCCATGAAAAAATAAGCTGGAAAGAAGCCAGCATTTACCCGGTGCTAAAAAAGATGGAAAACAACGGCATGATCAAGTCCTACTGGAAAGTACAGGAAAATCAGCGACCCAGGAAATACTACACCATCCTTGACGACGGCAAAAAGCAGCTCGAAAAAAATGTGGGGGAATGGGAGATGAT
>CAZQOV010000195.1:0-4110 GCA_964595055.1 uncultured Bacteroidaceae bacterium
CTAAAAGTGTACAAAAGATGAAGGCAAAGATTAAAATGCTGACATCGAGAAGCAACGGATGGGGTAATGTGCGAAGGAAAGAAGCTTTGCGCCAGTACATCAGAGGATGGGTGCAATACTTCAAATTGGCAGATATGAAGAAACTGCTGCTTAGGATAGATACGTGGTATCGTCGCAGGTTACGCATGGTGATATGGAAACAATGGAAACGAATTAGAACCAAGCTGGCCAACCTGATCAGGTTAGGAATACCTAAATCCAAAGCCTGGGAATGGGCGAATACGAGGAAAGGCTACTGGCACATAGCCAATAGTTTTATCCTCAGTAGGTCGATTACCTCTGACCGGCTCAGTAAAGCCGGTTATATCTTCCTGTCGGATTACTATCGGTTGGTCAGAGTTATTTATTAGGGAACCGCCGTATACCGAACGGTACGTACGGTGGTGTGAGAGGACGGAAAATAAAATAGGAGGAAAACCATTTTATTTTCCTCCTACTCGATTTAGGGTAGAAATCGACTGCTCCAGGGTTGTCAAAGTGTATAGATTATACGAAGAACACAGTTTTGACAAGGCAAGCTCAAAGGAAGAACAAAATAGCATGATCTTTTGGAGAGCTATGCTTTGGGGAGGGGTAAAGGACTTTGTTAACCGGTCTTTTATTCTGATTTCAGGGATGGAGCAGGATGAGATCTCAGACCCGGGAAAGGTTCAACTGGATTTTTTTCGGATATGGAGGGTACAAGGAAAGGAGGTTTATGGAGAAATATAATGTTCAGTACAAAAAAAAAGCCTGTCGAAATATTGACAGGCTTCAAGATGATCTGTAATTTCACTATTTATCTAGATTACTCTTACATTCACTGCATTAAGACCTTTACGTCCTTCTTTCAGTTCGAATTCAACTTCATCACCATCACTAATCTCGTCGATCAATCCTGATACATGTACAAAATGTTCATTTTCTGAATCGTCTTCTTTGATGAATCCAAACCCTTTTGAATCGTTAAAAAATTTTACTGTTCCTTTTTTCATTGTTAAAATGTTAAATAATAATATGAGGCAAAGGTAAATTAAAAATTTATATTCAACGATTTTAAAAAGAAAAAATCAAAAAATATTTAATAAATAAACAATTTTATGGTTCATGGTTTACTATTATAGGGGAAGCCATATTGATTCTTCCCGGATCATTTTATTAATTAATCATAATTGAAATCCTATGAAAAATCTAAAAGAGGTATCGGTTCCTGATCTGAAGACCAATGTAGGTTTTCCTGAACGGGTGATTTCTATCATATCAGGATCTTTTCTTATGTGCAATGCTGTTTCGAGCAAGGGTAGTTTTTTGAAAGCTTTGGGAGCGGGTTATCTGATATTTCGAGGCACAACAGGTTATTGTCCTGCTTATGATGCCGTAGGGAAAACCCTTGGATTGAAAGGCCGGAATATTAATATTTACACTACGGTGAAGGTAAGCAGGCCTCCAAAGGAGGTATATGCTTTTTGGCGGAAACTGGAGAATTTACCACTTTTCATGGAACATATTGATGAAGTAAAAGCCATTGATGATACAACTTCTGAATGGAAGATAAAGATTCCCGGTGGACTTGGATCTGTCAAATGGAGGAGCAGAATTTTGGAAGATGTACCGAATGAACGGTTGAGCTGGCATTCCCTCCCTGATTCCGATATTGAAAATGCCGGGAACGTTCAGTTTCTGAAGGACAGCAAAAACGGAACCGAGCTTCATGTTTTCATTACCTACCGGGTTCCGGCAGGAAAAGTGGGTGAAAAAGTAGCAAAGCTTTTCAATCCTTTGTTCGAAGAAATGATAAGGGATGATATTAAGAATTTTCGTGAATTCCTTGAAACGGGAGAAATGTAATTGGTGAGTCATTTCATTGGTGAGTCATTCTAACTTTTTTTCAGGGCACATTTTCGCCAAACGGCAAGGTAATGCTGAGCCTGGGAAGTGCAAAAAATTCATCCACACCTACGGGAATTACCAGGCCATAATCTACGGTAAGTCGTTTTTGCACGGATCTGCCTCCTGCGGAGATAATTCCGATTGTTTCGTACTGGGTGGAGATTAGATAATTTTCGGTACGAAGGTATTCTTTTTTGCCTATCCTGTACATGCCACTGCGTGAGAAGGTTTTCCGTATTGAAAAAAAATCTTTACATTTAACTTTTTTAATTAAAACCCATTTGTA
Source organism: uncultured Bacteroidaceae bacterium (assembly GCA_964595055.1). Taxonomy (GTDB): domain Bacteria; phylum Bacteroidota; class Bacteroidia; order Bacteroidales; genus CAYRTD01. The sequence goes on from CAZQOV010000195.1 coordinate 2,216, forward strand.
TGTTAAAAGGTATCTCCCCACTGTTAAGTCCCGAACTATTGGCCGTTCTCGCCCGCATGGGACATGGTGACGAAATTATACTGGCCGATGCTCATTTTCCTGGTGAAACTTTTAATAATCGGGTGATCCGTGCCGACGGACTCAGGATTCCGGAGCTGCTGGAGGCCATCCTTCCTCTTTATGAGCTGGATTCCTATGTGGATCATCCCATTGTTATGATGGCAGCCGTTAAGGGCGATACGCTGGATCCACTGGTAGAGGATTCCTATCTCGAGAGCATTTATAAGACCAATCCAAAGATCGCTCCTATAGAGCGCATTGACCGTTTTGATTTCTATGAACGGGCAAAGAATGCCTTTGCGGTGGTAATGACGGGGGAAACCGCCAAGTACGGCAACATACTTTTGAAGAAGGGGGTAACGCCGCTTTAGGTTTTTTGAATAAACCCCGGAAATTCCTCATTTTGGTATACGATCATCGATTTTAATGGCAGGGATGTCAAAGAAGGTCCTATAGTGGAAAAGCATCAATCCATAAATATCGAGGATCTTAAAGCGGGGCTCTACCTTCTGAAACCTTGTTCGAAAGATGCTTTGGATGTTGTCAAAATCATCAAACTCTGATTCATTGCTGAAGGGTTAAAGGATTGCCGGGGAAAACCCGGTCTGGGTTGCATTGACTTATCTTAATAATATGATAAATGATTGAACCTTTAGCTCTTTTTAGCTGGGTTGTATTAATCTGTCTTGGATTGCTGGCAGTCCTGTTAATGTTTTCCATTTTACATCATACCTGCCGGCTCAGGCAAGAAAGGAATAAATACCCCCCACCCGGGAAAATCATTCAGATGTACAATAGAAAAATGCATATCTATGCTTCGGGACAGGGGGATATCCCCCTGGTTTTTATGGCTGGTCATGCGACCAGTTCTCCAACTCTGGATTTCAAACCTTTGTGGATGAGGATGACCGATCAATACCGGATAGTGGTGGTTGAAAGAGCCGGTTATGGATGGAGTGAAACCTCCAGGAGTCCAGGAGATATTGACACCCTGCTTGAAGAGACCCGGAACGCCCTATATCAGTCGGGAGAAAAAGGCCCTTATGTACTCATACCCCATTCCATGTCGGGATTGGAAGCGATCTACTGGTCTCAAAAATATCCGGATGAAGTGGTGTCAATTATAGGACTTGACCCGGCTGTACCGGAGGTTTACGAAACCGCTCCGGAATTATTCGCTCAAAACAGGAGGTTACAGGTGATGTATATTGTTTCGAGAATTGGGCTGACCCGGTTTATGGGCAGAAAGGAGTTGGAAAAGCATTTACCCCTGATCAGATCGAAAGAACTATCAAGGGAAGATATCGATTGCGCGGTAGCCATTTTTCATAAAGGCTCTTTTACCAGAAATATGTGGTATGAATTAAGGAGTATTCCGGCAAATGCCAGAAAGGTAAAAAGCCATCCTGTTCCTGTTCATATTCCGATGTACTTTTTTTTATCCGATGGACAAGAGCTTATTTTCCCGGATTGGGAGGAACAATTAACAAAATATGTATCATCTATACATCTGGGCAGATACAAAATCCTCGGCAGCGGACATTACATGCATCACGAAAAATCCGCCCTGATTGCCGATGAGGTGAAAGGATTTCTAGGGGAGATATTGGATACTTAGGTCCCTCATCCGGCGCTTTTTCCGGAAAGGGAATGGGACAGCAAAAGCAATAGGGATGTCTTTTTTTGCTGCTGTCAATCTGAGGGATTGGCATTTCTTTCTGTTAGATCTTTCAGGAAATAAATTTGTTCTCCTTTTCTCATCTTTTCCCGAAAATCACATCTTTTTTTTAATTCACTCATTTAGACACCTGCCTTTTAGTAAATAATTTAACCTA
>CAZQOV010000196.1:0-4056 GCA_964595055.1 uncultured Bacteroidaceae bacterium
AATCATGCATGGAAAACCAGGTAGCCGTGTCGGGATCGTGTGAAGGATATACCCAAAGGGTGTCGTTAAAAACACGGGCGGACGGATCTGCCGTGTACATGTGTGTAACAAAAGGGTTGTCTTCGCTTGTGAAATGGTATTTTTCCTGTTTGTTTTCACTTTTCCGTGAAGAAGAACAACTAGCAAACATTAAACCGGCAAGCAAGGTAACACTGAATAGGATTTTTATTTTTTTCATTGTTGCTTTTTTATGTTTTATAGTTGACGCCTATTATTCGACTGTAATAATTATTCTCCGGTAATCGAAAAAAGATGCTATGGTATTTATATCGCTTACCGCAAGATTGACAAGGATTGCTTCCCCGGGAGCATCATTTGGTACCAGGCCTGTTGCAATATTTTTGTTGGCATCTCTGATAATTATATCTCCCGGTATGTTCCTGTTTCTTAAGGCCCATCAGCTAAAATCCAATTCATCGCCATCCGGGTCTTCGGAGGCTGGTGCATCCAGGGATATCGTTTCCCCGGATGAGGCTTTAAGGAAATGGATTTTTTCACAACTAATTATTTTAAATTTCTATTTCAGTTTTTTCCTTCGTTTTCATATCCACAATAGAAACCATGCTATGTTTAAATGTTATTCGGATGCTTGATGTTTTATCTTTGACATGATAATCCCCGATATCTTTTTGATCTACCATAAGGTTATCATTTGATTTCCCGGCTTTAATAAGATACGCCTGAAAATCAGATTTTCCCGAATCATACCCAACCTTTATCGTTTTAAATTTATCAATTATTCCATCATCGTCGTTCCATCTTTCCGGAAGGATCGTGGAAGTATGAACTTCCATTTCTTCAGCCGCCAAAACTGTCATTTGAAGTCTGCAGTCTTTAGAATACACGACATCAACAAGAGACGAATTGATTGTAGCATTCTCCTGAAAAGGAATGTGGAAATTGGTTTCCTGATCTACCCTGCTTTTATTTTGATCAATTATCAGGTACATGTTCTCAGCAAGCCTGATAACAGTTCTATAAAAGACAGCGGGTTCCGGGAGAAGTATTTCACGCGGACTTGCAGTTCGCGGCAGAAATAATTTAGCCATATATTCTGGACAATAAGCTCTTGCATAGGAGAACCGGCTATCCTTTTGATAATCCTCAATCCATCCCCGGGTAAACCTCCACAGGTAATCAAGAGGCTCATAATCTTTAAAGGTCCATCTGCTATGTGCTTCTGACGATACCTTATTCATGTCCTGTAAGTTGAACCCAAACCCGGCATCAGTAATAAGTGGCTGACCACAGGCATAAAATTGGATACTCCCATCATCCAAATGGTGGTGGCCCCAGGCACTACCCGCGCGTAACACAAGTAAGTTGTCTTCTCCGTGTTGGTCCGTACTTCTAAAGAAATATCCCAGCCCCTGCACCCATTCATCTTCCCAGTCAACCCGCTCGGATGTCATAGATAACTCTTCTTTTCCTCCCATCTCACGATACATCCAGGCCAGTTTATGGGCCAATGCCTCGTCATGAGCAAAAAACTCCTGTGCCATAATGCGGTATAAACTTCGGTATGTCCCATTATTCACCATATGGTCGCCTAAAGGAGCGAGGTACCGCTCCTGGTTAAAATACATTTTATCCCTTGGTGTTATTTGCTTTGTAGAAGCCTGTACCATGTTTTGGAAATCTGAATTTTCGAAAAAATTGGATTTTCCCTCATTTTTTGACCGAATCAAATACGGTAAGATGGTATGCAGAACATGATGATAGTATGTATGACTCTCTTCCCATACACCACTTTCAGGATAAACGTGATATTGAAGCTGACGGTCCCACATATCGTTGGCCTTGTTTATAAAAAGTTCTGCTTCGGGATGTTTATAAAACAACAAGCCCCCTGTACCATATAGGTTTAGTACATCGGTATAAAAGTTTTGATTGGCCATTCCTTTCATGGTAGGTTCCCATGAATCAATATCCTGATAAGGAAGCATTGAAGCCAATCCAGGATAATAATTATCAGAATGAAACAAGTACATCAAAAGGCTGACATTTGCCCTGTATTTTTTTGCTTCTTCTTCAGTTATTTGGTTTTCACGTATTAATTTTTCAAAGGCATACATATGCCAGGCTACACTTCTGCTCGACACGGGATTTGCACCAGCAGGTCCCATTTGTGTCCAAAAGTTACCCACTAAATTTCTTACTCTCCCCCACACCTCTTCTTTGTTATCAGTCATGCGACTATCAATAGCCAGACCGGTTCGCGCATCATCGTATCGATTAAAATTTTCATTTTCCCATTCAAATGTCATGTTTTTCATGGCCTCCAAAGACAAAATTCCGGATTGAATATAGATTCTTTTAAGAAGACTTAGCGGTTCTCTATTTATATCATAATCCGATATCTCTTGTTCCGGCGGATATAATTCGCCTTTCTCGCAAAGCACCAGCGCATATTTGCGTTTAGCAGATCCAATCCATCCTTCAATATTCAAATGTTCTGAGCTACGACTATGTCCTCTTAAGGGGGGGTGGACTTCCGGGCCTGGGAATCCGTCGCTTTTCCATTCACGGGGCAATTTCCTGCTTGTTTCTCTTTGCTCTATCCATCGACGACTCCAGGCTTCCAAATGATTATGCCTGTTGCCCTGCCATTCGCCTCCTTCAAGCATAACAAATCCAATAAAATCGTTACTGGCTTGAACCTGAAAACCAAATCCATTAAAAAAGTCATGTAGTTGTGAAAACTGGTTCCAGCATGCTAATCTTCCCAATTGTTCATCAATATGGTAATCCAGCTGCCGGAAACGTAAGGAAGGACCGCTTTCAATAAATGCCATTTCATTGGGTAGATCATCACCTGAAAAGTCCCATACAAGTTGATCCCCCAATGTGAATTGCGAATTTTCCTCAATTTGGGCAAATTCCTGTACCGCGTCAACAACTATATACATTTCGTATAATCCATTATCAGCACTTTTCAATCGATAATGCCATTTGGTATGTATGGGCCCTTTTTCAATCAACTCACTTTCCCAAAAATCAGGATAAGAACGCAGATCAAAAAAAGTACGCCCTCTCCATGCACCGTCTTTAACCCGGATCTTATGAACAGGCCCTTCCGGAAACTGCTGTCCTTTTTGAATCTCTATTTCATCTCCCCCGCTATATGGTAGATACAGAGCATATTTTTCATTTCCAATAATTAAGGATTTGTTTTTCTGTTTTATTCTTACCGGAGAAAATGTGAGCTCCTCAGATGAAGAAGGTTCCGGTGAAGATAAAATAATCTTCTGATGTGGCTTTAAATCAAGCAGTAGAAATCCCTTTTGGGGATTGCTATCAGACCGTTGAACAAAATACCACAAGCCGCTGTTTTGATCTTTCATTTTTATAATTTCAGCACTGCCACTGGGAATATCAACCTCAATAACCTGGGGTTCGTGCTGCAAGCCGACATGCTCAGTAATAGATAATTTATAAGGATTATACTGAACAACTAACATAGGATTAGCCGTTAGGTATAAGGGCAAAAAAACAAATAAAAGAATACTGAAAAAATTCCGGGTACAGGTAGTAATTTTCATAATAATACTGCATTAATTTATAATCTGGTATTACATCTAAGGTTATTTATTTTACCGGTCAACCGTCTTTGGATTTGTTGCCAAAATTATGGTGTACATTTCTTACCGGATACCGTCCGGTCATCAAACCGGCCCAGGATGGAGCACACACGGAACTGGCTGCATAAAAAGATGTGAATCGGATTCCTTCATCCGCCATCTGGTTCAGATGAGGGGGTGTCCGTAACATTCCAGATTACCATATCCCATATCATCCGCAAACATAAGAACGACATTGGGCCTTTCTATTTTTGTTTCTGATGGAGTACAATTGCTCATTAACAATGTGATTCCAAATATGGCCGATAAGGCCATGCTGGTCTTTTTAATCAAATGGTTCATAATACATAGCATTTTATCTAACTAAAATAATTATCAATTCTTACCTGGTGTCATGTCAAATTTAAATTAAGGG
>CAZQOV010000197.1:0-4013 GCA_964595055.1 uncultured Bacteroidaceae bacterium
TTACGAAAACTTGTTTCCATAAAGAATTCAAGGGATTTCGAAACCTATAATCCCTCAGGAGATACCATTGATGAACTTTCGGATAAGTTCTCATGGGATACAGTTTTGGCCCGTAGCATCGATGCGTGGGATAAGATCTGGAAAAAAGCAGATCTGGAAATCAGTGGCGACCGTTATAGCCAGATGCTTTTACGTCTTCATATTTATCATCTCTATACTGTAGCATCTCCTCACCATAAAGACCTTGACTTCGGCATTCCAGCCCGGGGACTGCATGGGGAGGCCTACCGGGGGCACATATTCTGGGATGAATTGTATGCCCTGCCCTTTTATACCGGCAATCATTCCGAAATTTCAAAATCTGTGTTGATGTATCGATACCGGCGAATAGACCAGGCCAGAAAATACGCCGAAGAACATGGCTATGAGGGAATCATGTTTCCATGGCAAAGCGGAAGCGATGGAAGAGAAGAATCCCAGGTTGTGCATTTGAATCCGGTTTCAGGTGAATGGGGACCTGATTATAGCTCACTTCAAAGACATATATCCCTTGCCGTTGCTTATAATATATGGCAATATTATCAGATTACAGGAGATCTGGACTTTATAAATTCCTACGGTGCTGAGATGTTTTTCGGGATTTGCCGCTTTTGGGCAAGTAAGTGCAAAAAAGATGAAAAATCTGAACGGTATTCCATCCATAAGGTAATGGGGCCCGATGAGTTTCATGAAAAATTGCCCGAAGCGGTTGAGGGAGGATTAACCGATAATGCCTATACCAACCTGATGGTTGTATGGTGCATGAAAAGAGCTTTCGATATCATGGATCAATTAAGCCTGGAGGAAAGAAAAAGAGTGGTCGATAAAATCGTTCTGAAAAAGGAAGAACTGGTAAAATGGAAGGAAATTACCAAAAAGATGAAGGTAAATATCAATGACAGGGGGATTATCGAGCAGTTTGAAGGTTATTTCGGTTTAAAAGAACTCAATTGGGATGAGTACCGTGAAAAATATGATGATATTCACAGAATGGACAGGATCCTTAAAGCAGAAGGAAAATCTCCGGATGACTATAAGGTGGCTAAACAGGCAGATGTATTGATGACCTATTATAATATTGATCCTTCAGACGTTCATGCCATGCTGAAAGGTCTCGGGTATAATGAGAAGGTCAAAAAGGAGATGTTAAAAAGGAATTTTGACTATTACATTGAACGAACCTCCCATGGATCAACACTGAGCCGGGTGGTTCATGCATATCTTGCCAAAATGATCGGTAAGCATGAACTCGCCTGGGATCTTTACCTCGACGCTCTGGCAAGCGATTATGTCGATATTCAGGGAGGAACTACCTCCGAAGGTATCCATATGGGCGTTATGGGCGGCACAGTTTTATCTGCCATGACTGTTTTTGCTGGGTTGAACTGGCATGGTGAGGCCTTACGACTTGATCCGGATTTACCCAGGGGATGGAATACCATTAAGTTTAGTTTCCGGTTTAAAGGAGGAGAATATTTTTTTACCATTGGAAACAAAAAAGTTAGGGTGTCGTACAAGAGTGATAATAATGAAGAGGTAAGAATTTTTATTCGTGGTATGAAGTTTGAACTCTCAAATGAAAAGATCGTTGAAACTGAACTTTAACCGATTTTTTTAAACTTTTGGATCATTTTTTATATTAATCAAAGTAATTTTTATGTTAGGTGATATTCTCCTTATAAAAGACATACACAAAGCAGCAGCAGAGGCAATCATGAGAAGGGTGTATGAAGATAGGAATACAAAACCCAGATCTTACAAATATATTGTGGCTATTTCCGGCGAATCAGGAGCCGGAAAATCTGAAGTAAGTCATTCTCTCGCAAAAATTCTTAAGCATGCACATATCCGGGTCAAGGTTTTGCATGCTGATAATTATTATAAAGTTCCCCCTTTACTGAGATCTGAGTGGCGTCGGACCAAGGGTATCGAAAGTGTCGGACACAATGAATACGACTGGAATCTTATCCATCGTAATATACAGGACTTTAAGGAGGACAGAGAGTCAATGATGCCATGTATTGATATAATCCCTGAACAGGTCGATAAATTGATTACAGATTTCAAGAAAATTGATGTACTTGTAATTGATGGTCTTTATGCCTTAAAAGCCGAAGGAATCGATATGCGGGTTTTTATTGACCTTACCTATCATGAAACCAAGATTTCTCAAATTATCAGGGGTAAAGAAGATATGGATGACTTCAGATTGAAGGTTCTTGAACGTGAACATCAAAATGTCGTAGCCCTGAAACCTATGGCTGATTTGATCATTGATAAGTCTTATCAGGTGGTAGACGCGAAGACAAAAGAGATGGTGTGAGGAAGTCGTGCAGTTGGATCTCATAACGTTATTTTCCTCACCACCCTGGGAAATTCTTTCTGTATTAGTCAAAGAAATTCTAATAACTCTAAGAAGCGATATATCTTGAATTTTATAAGTGAATTGACAAACTGAATTCCAACTGCACAACTCCCTATACCCGTATTCCAATCATCAGCACATCGTCAACCTGGAAATAATCTCCTTTCCAGTCTTTGAATGCCCTGTTCAAAAAACGATATTGTTCTTCCATGCTTTTGGGATGGATTTCGAGCAGCAAATCTTTCAGTCTTTTGGTCAGGAATTTTTTTCCCAGCGATCCCCCGAACTGGTCGATAAAACCATCGGTGAAAATATAAAAACTTTCGTTCTTCCGGAGTTCGATCTCATGCAGGGAAAAGGAATCCATTTTTTGGTAATAAGCAACAGGCATTTTATCCGCTTTTATGACCTTTAGCTCATCGTCCCTGATCAGGTATAAGGAATTAAACGCACCTGCATATAATACCCGCTGATTTTCTTTGTCAAATGTGAGTACAGACATGTCCATTCCATCCATGGTTTCAAATTCATCATCTCCCCGATGCAGGGACTCTGTAATGTTCTCTCTGAGTGTGTTTAGAATAATATTCGGTTTGAAGATTTTTTGCTTGTTCACAATTTCATTGAGGAATGCGATTCCATACATGCTCATAAATGCTCCCGGCACACCGTGACCTGTGGAGTCTGCTGCAATGATAATTACTTTATTATCGACTTCTCCAAACCAGTAAAAATCGCCGCTCACGATATCGCGGGGTTTATAAAGAATAAAATAATCATCACTTACTTTCTCAATAATTTTTTGAGATGGGAAGCTGGCATTTTGTATTCGCCTGGCATATTCAATGCTATCCTTAATTTCTTTATTTCTTATCTCCAACAATTCTTTTTGTTGTTCAACAATGGTATTTTTCTCAAGAAGTTCAGCATTTGCACGCTTCAATTCATGGGTTCTTTCCTCTACCTTCTTCTCAAGTTCTGTGGTAAGCTTATCTTTTAGCTTAAGGTTAACCTCCAACTGATTGATGTAACTTTGCTGAAATTTGATTTTTTGTTTATCCAGAATTTTGATTTCCTCTGCCAGTCCTATGGTGAAGATGAATCCCTGTATTACAGAACCTATCACAACCGGAAAACGATCTTCAAGAAAAATATTGATGGTGAGGGAGATTACTACTACCAGGTTTGCGATTAGGAAAAATTTAGCCTTGGGTTCTTTTCTAAAAAGAACAATAGACTCAATCATGCCTAGGAAGGCTGCAACGACAAAGAAAAAAAGTGAGGAAAAAGCCAGAAAACTATTATAAAACCGCTCAATATACACGGTTAAATAATAATAGGGGATAGAAAGAAGCAGAAAAAACATGACGACATGGGTTACTGTATTCCATCCCGGAAGGTTTTTCTCAAGTTTCAGGTATTCTTTACTTACCTGAAGAAACAAAACCAGGGTGAGGAAATAAATCGGCAGACCTATAGGGATCCGGATCAATTTCCGTATGATAAATTCGTCGTAAAAGCCAAGATAGGAAAACGAAAAAAACAGAAGGCTCAAAAGATAAAAGAATAAGCTAATAAAAGAACTACTTTTTAAGATGATGCCAAGGAT
>CAZQOV010000198.1:0-3991 GCA_964595055.1 uncultured Bacteroidaceae bacterium
ATGAAGTGTTGAACACCGTGCCTCCGCATTTCTTGCTGCCAATGCTGCCCGCACTGCCAGGTGGCCTTTATTATTCCGGGGTCAGATCACCAGCGAAGGGCTTGAGAAACATACGATAGAATTCTGTATGCTTTTTGATTCGGCTGAAGATGATAAAAACACGCTCACGTCCACAGCCTCACTCCATCAACCAAAGCCTGGCTGCAGGTATCGAAGAAAAATCCTTTCTTTCGTAATTGGAGAGGGTATTTTCTTCGCTTATAATGAAGGCATAGGCAGTTTCTTTGGGTTTTGAATGGACAAAAGCTGCCTTTACATGCTAAAGCCTGACCCCTACACTCACCCCCGACCAGTTTACCTTACTCGGTACACCCTGGAGGATATTTGTCGGAGCAAAACTTTTTCCCAATTCAATGTAAGCAAATTGGACATCAATTCCGGCTCCAAGAACCATGGCCGTGGTATAGGATTCCATATTTTCGGAAATAGCGGCTCTTTCGTATTCACTATTCTCCCCGTAAACCGGCCAGAGAAGAGCGGTCTTCAGAGTCTTTCTGATCTCTACGCCTGATTTCAGGTAAAATATGCCATATTTGAAAAGGAGAGAAGGTGAAATATCCAGCGACCTTATGTCCAGCATATAATCTTCGGGAGCAATATCGCGGATAAAATCCGGATGGGAAGAAAGCATTCCCGTAATTCTCCTGGTATACAATCCGGTGAGCTGAAAGTAAAGTGAAAACCCCTGTTTTAACGATTGCTGCATATCCAGTTGATCCAGTTGAAAGATGCCGTTATTGAGATAAATCGTATTATGTTCTTTGCCATGACTTAGAGATATGTTTTTTTCACCGCAAGTTATTTGTGAAGAATAGTTTTTAAAAAGGGGTAAAACTATTCCTGCTCCTGTACTTAAACCTGCATAATTTAAATTCGATTTTATCCCTGAACGCATCCTGCGTGCAATTATGAGCTCAAGTTGAGGCTTGGCTTTGTTGAATATCTGTTGCAGTTCATGGTAGGAGGGGGGGGAAAGAACCGGGCTGAAGTTGTCAAGGGTTTTCTTGCTGTCTGTTACTTTATAGCTATCAAAGGGATCAATGTAGTTCTTAATTTTATTGTGAGCATAGTAATTTGCCTCTGTTATATTCAGCTCTTCTTCTGCTTGAATCTTTGTAAGCAAAAGTCTTTTGATTTGAGGGTAGGAGAAGGGCGCGTTATTCTCAAGAAGGATCTCAACAGCAGGTATATTCCAGTTATCAAGGGCTGCATACATGAGGCTTTCCCCTTCTTTGTTGTACAATTTCAGACGGTCTTTTTTTTCTATGTACTGCTTCAGCAAATCAACTTCCTGTTTTTTTAGCGATTCGAACAATTCCTCTTTCAAAGCTTCCTGAGAAGAAGCATTGAAACAAAATAAAGTGCTTATAAATAAGCTTATGAACAGCAATTTCAAAGCACCGTTTTTCATTTTTCTCCCATTGCTTATGTTTCTCCGTAACCATCCTGTAAGCTTCATAACAAATCTTAAAAATTTAGTTTACCTCTTTTTGCGTACGAATATTATGGATTTTGGTTTTTATTGTGCCGATGAATTTGGGATAAAATATGTGTTGTAAAATCATTTCTCAAAGGAACCGGGTAATACTTATACGTTCAGGGTTGAGGCCAGGGACTCTGCCGGTAATGTCAGTAATACCGGACCTTCCAGGCAAATATACTTTGACCCGGATTCGGCAGCCTACTGGCCTGAAAATCCCCAATTGATTGCTTCCGATATAGGAATGAGCAGTGTGCAGCTTAACTGGACAAAGGCCATCGATAATTTGTTTGTTGAGCGGTATGAGATCAGGTTTGCTTTCCTGCTTCAGCCGTTAACTCTGCCGGAAATCAGCATATCTACAGCAAATTCCGAATTGCTGGTAAAAGCCTCTCATCCTGAAGTGGTATCTTCGTCTGTTCATAAACTATTTGTGCAGGCAATGCCGCCGGCTATGATCACCCAGAAGGGGAGTACCCACTTTGCGGAGGGAAGGGACAGTTATCTGTGGTTGTTTGAAGGGGATCTCCCCTGAGAGAAGTTTCAGGAATATTAACACCGGCTGAAGAGGGGAATTATAGGTGATTGTAAGTCTGAACGGATGTTCAGTTACCTCCTCCGGGTATAGCTATAGGATATCTTTTCCTGATAATCTCGAAGAGAGTTTTAAACTACTCCCCAATCCATACAGTGGAGAGTTTTTTGTTGATTTCCCGGCAGCATTAAGAGAAAAAAAAATAGCTGGACAGTGTAGTCCAGGATATAAGTGGAAAGATCATTCTACAGAAAAAGGCTGTAAATGCCATTGAGGGCCGGACAGAAATAAAGCTCACGGTCAGCGTATTTTTGCGAAGAGACGGTCATGAAGATAAATCAGCTTTCTGTTTCTGAGCAAAAGGCAGCAGAAAAATTGTTCGCTGTGGAGCCGGCAAATATTCCGGAAGACCCCTTTGGCTTTAGAATATGGCAGAAGGAATATATTGAAAGAGGATTGAGAATGAAATTTCCTTAATACTTTTTCCCAAACTTTAGTGTATAACTAATAGTAGGAAATGCTATAAATCTTGGACGATCTCTGTTATTATCGACATTCCAGGGTGGCCGGGTATAGGTATCCGGTATATCTCCATAAAAGTTAATGAGATAGGTCAAACCGAATTGCCAGCTGGCCACATCATTACTTTTGTTTACAAAGCGAAGACCAGACATGCCATAAATGATGCTTTGTTTTTGAGGATATGTTTCATTATAAATATTATAGAACATATTTGTTTCATCATATTCTTCATACCATGCTGTTTGGGTTGTGCTTAACTGGAAGCCATAATTCTCAGAAACAAAATACACATATTCAGAGATTCTCCCCAGGCCGGATAAATTCAGGACAAAGGAATTATATGCTCGTGTAATCTCATTGGCATTTGTTGTTAGCAATCCACCGCCAAGGCTTATATTACTATTCTGGGTTCCGCGGGTGTAAACCCCGTAAATCAAATTTCCAAAAAACTTACTTCCCCAGGTTCCCAGAATAATCATATCACCCAGTGCAATGGTCGATTTTTGTCCGAGGGGTATGGATACCTTAGGGGTCAGATAAAACGGTATGCCAATGAGGGTTGTTCCCATGCCCAGAGAGAAGTAATCGCTGAATCCATATTGAATATCATGAAGAAAAAAATAAAGGGTGTTGTAATACAGTTCACCTTCCCTCAGGTTATAGGCTGAAGGGGAGAAAAAATACCGGCTGGTATGTTCATTTTCGATTTCTGTATCAGGGGCTGTTTCTTCCGCTTCTCTTGCCGGGAGGATGTCTTCCGCTTCCTTTTCTTCTGATAGGTATTCACCGGGTTGATCAAGGATGTCGCTGATTGCAAATGAGAGTATAATGGCTTTTTCTTCATCGCTACCCCTGAGAAAACTCTTTCCAAGATTCTTCTGACCCAGGATTTCTTCCTCGCAATTCTCAATTTTTATGGCTGCATTTTCGCCGGCTTTCAGCAATGTACCGTAATAGTACGAACAACGACTCCGAAAATCCACCACTGTGGTATATTCGAATCCCCGGTTTTCCAGTTTTACCTCAAGCTCTTCCTCCAGCTCTGGGGTTAAAATACCAGCTCTGTCGTTGATTACGATTAGGTTCTGTGTATAAAGAGGAGCAAAGATCAGATAAATTACCAGGGATAGAATCAAGGATTTCATGGACTTTTTTGGGGAAAATTAAGATTTATGGGGGTTAAAAGCAAATTTTTTGGACCATTGAGGGGGAGGGAGGACTTTCGCGATTTTAGCGATTTTAGCGACTTTAGCGGCTTTAGCTATGGAAGCGATTGGAGTAAAGACGAAGTATGGAGGGAGATTTCATATTCCCCCGATTACCGATCACCGATCACCGATCACCGATTACCGATTACCGATCACCGATTACCGATCACCGATCACCGATCACCG
>CAZQOV010000199.1:0-3947 GCA_964595055.1 uncultured Bacteroidaceae bacterium
CCTCTATGACTTCAGATAGATAACAACCGAATCCGGAAATAGTAAGAGACTGGATATCAGTGCCAAAGTCAAACGGCGATGAATAATTGCACACTACTGGTGTGGTAACCGGTGGAGAATGGGTTGAGTGCCAGATCCGTACCCGCTGGGTGGATGAGAGAGACGAGAGACGGCTTGCTGACCACTGGAAATATAAAGGGATCAAAGGACAGGCTGCGGTGGACAACTGGCTGGGGAGGATCCGTGAATTGCTGGATAATCCTGCTAATGATGCTCTTAATGTGATGGATGATCTCAGGTTAAACCTGGATAATAAAGAGATATTCGTTTTCACTCCCAAGGGTGATCTGAAGAAATTTCCTGAAGGATCGACTGTTCTTGATTTCGCCTTCGATATTCATACCGATGTAGGTTCAACCTGTGTAGGAGCAAAAGTGAATGGCAAAAATGTTCCCATTCGGTATAAGATGAAAAACGGGGATAAAATAGAGATCTCCCGTTCCAAAAATCAGAAAACGAATGTTAACTGGCTGAATTTCGTTGTAACCTCCAAAGCCAAATCCAAAATTAAACAGGCACTCAAGGAGGAGAAACTAAAAGAAGCTGAAAACGGAAGGGAGATACTGAAGCGGAGATTCAAGAACTGGAAGCTTGAATACAGTGATCCTTATATCAGGAAATTGATTAATCATTATAAATACAAGGACGCTATTGACCTTTATTATGATATTGCCACTGAGAAAATTGATCTTTTGGAAATCAAGGACTTTCTTACTCAGGAGGAAAAACCTCAAGGTCACAAACCAATCCCTGTAGCTGAAGAGGATATTGAAAAGCTTCTGAAGAATAAGATTGAAGAAAGCACTGACTTCCTTATAATAGATCATAAATTATCGGATGTTGACTATAAACTGGCGAAGTGCTGCAATCCGATTTTTGGAGATGAGATATTCGGTTTTGTAACAATTTCCTCTGGTATAACTATTCACAGGATCAAGTGCCCGAATGCCCGTCAGCTCATGACCAAGTATGGCTACAGAGTGGTAAAGGCTCAGTGGAAAGAAAGTGAAAAAGAACGGCAGTTTCTTGCCAGTCTTCGGATAACAGGAACCGACGACCTGGGCATTGTAAGTAATATTTCGGAAGTTATAAGTAAAGACCTGAAGGTTAATATGAGATCCTTCCAGATGGATTCGGTCGAGGGCCTTTTTGAAGGCAGGATTGGAGTTTTTGTGAAGGATACAGAACATTTGAATGTATTGCAAAGAAAGTTGATGAAGGTGAAGGGTGTGATTTCGGTAAAACGGATGAATTAAGGAAGAAAACCTGAAAATTGATACATATATACCCACTCTTAGAGATACTTTTCTATACGTAGCCCTGAATAAGTGTATACATTTATATCCTGAAACTGCAATAAATGACTATTAAAAGGAATTTACATATGCGCTTTTTGCTATTTTTTTTACAGTTATTGCTATTTCTGACCTCTTGTTCTGATAGAAATTTTAATGCAGCCAGAGAAATCGAGTATTGCATAAAAAAGGCGGAGATTACCTTGAATAGCACAAAAGGTTCACCTCAGATGCCACGAAATATCACCAATGAAGATACTGTATGGAATCTTTCAAGGGTTTCGAACTGGACATCTGGCTTTTGGCCTGGTATTTTGTGGTATATATACGATTATACGGGAGAACAGGAATGGCTGGAAGCTGCACAAAAAACTACTGCTCATCTGGAATGTAACAAAAATCGCCTGTATAAGACTCATGATCTGGGTTTTATGATGTACAACAGTTTTGGGCATGGTTACGGGCTTACAAATAATCCGGAATACAGGGAAATATTGCTTGAATCGGCCGATTCACTGGCTGTTCTTTTTAATGAAAGAGCCGGCACTTTTCTTTCGTGGCCCTGGATGATAGAAAGAAAAGGATGGAAGCACAATACCATTATCAATAATATGATGAACCTGAATCTTTTATTCTGGGCAGGGAAAAGTGGTCGTCCTGAATATTACGATCTTGCCATGGAACATGCTGCGAATACCGCCAGGCACTTTATAAGAAGTGATTTTTCCACCTGGCAGGTAGTGGTTTTCGATTCAGCTACAGGTATACCTGTTCAGAAAATGACCTACAAGGGACTATCTGATCAGTCCACCTGGGCCCGGGGACAAGCATGGGCAGTGTACGGATATGTTATGAGCTACAAAGAAACAAGGGATAGTCTCTTTCTTGATATTGCCTGCGGATTGGCTGATTATTTCATCGAAAACCTTCCTGATGATTATATTCCCTACTGGGATTTTGATGTTACCGAAAAAGAGCAAATGATAAAAGATGCTTCAGCAGCAGCAATTACTGCCTCAGCCATTATGGACTTATGCATGCTTGTGCCTGACCGGGACCGCAGGAATTATTTTTTTAATGCCGGAAAGTCTATCCTTAAAAGACTCTCTTCATCTCAATATAAATCGAAGAATAAAAATCACGCATTTTTGGATCATTCGGTGGGTTTTTTTCCCTATAATTCTGAAATTGATGTATCAATTATCTATGCCGACTATTATTATCTGGAAGCTCTTATACGGTATCACAAGCTCGTAAATAATAATACTTTCTGAATCATAAAATGATGAATGCAAAACATAAACGATGTTTATAACGAAATACAGGAAATAACTTTCCTTAACTGTTTCCCGGAACTGAAGTTTAAGCAACATTAATAAGATCCCAACATGAAAAAACCAATTTATCTGTATATAATTATTACGTTGTCTTTTTTTTGTTGCCGGGAAATAGCTGCACAGGAAGATTCCCGCTTACTCTTTTCACAAAAAGATATTACCGGATTACAATCAAAACTAACCAGGGAACCTTTCTCCCACATGTTTGAGATTTTGAAGAAAAGAGCTGCGGAGCCTGTTTATAGTGAATATGAACATGTATATTATGCTATTAACAATTCTTTCCTCTATACGCTAACCGGGGAGAATAAATTTTCAGACTCTGCACTAAATTCTGTCCTTTACCTCATAAATCTTGATGAGTGGGCTGATGATAGTTTTCGTTCTCTTGGAAGAGCCATGTACGCCAAAGGAGTAGCACTTGCGTATGATATGTGCAAAAAAGCCTGGCCTTTAGAAACCGATACGCTGATCTCAGCAAAACTCATCGACATGGGGGAAAGTCTGAAGAGAAACGGAGGCAAGGGATGGCCTGAGGGGCCCGCTAATAACTGGAGGGCTGTTCGTTTTAGCGGGATGGGTCTTTGCTATCTGGCGGCTGATTATCTTAGTGATTCCTTAAGACAATCTGAAGTGAATTATGCCTTCGGCCAGGTCCTTACCTATTTTAATGCAAATCTCTCTGAGGAAGAAAACAGCATGGGCTGGAATCCGGAAGGTGTGGGTTATATTATTTATCCGGCCGAATTCTGGGGACTTTTCAATATTGCAGCCGGAAATATCTACCCGGAAAAAAACTTCCTTGATGAAAACCCTGCGGTTAAGCATACCCTGTCAACCATATACAGAGGATGTGTACTAATGGAACGCGATAAAGACAACAAGGGATATCATCCTGATTTTTCTGATGATAATATGGCTCTCGGAGGGTCAGGTGTTCACGGACTCGCTTTTAAAAATACTGCTGAAAAATATGTCCCGGCCTTTAAGTGGTTCTATAACCGGCTTGTTGGCCTGCAGGGAGACAAAAGTTTTGATTCTGAAAGGGGAGGGGTTGTGTTTTCATATCTTTATTATCCTGCTGAAATCGAAGAGCAAAATCCGGAAAGCATTTTCGGTTTGAATTATGCAGATCCTGTTTATGGCATGTTTATTTTCAGGAATGAATATAAAGATTCCTCTGCTATTATTGCCCAACACAGGGCTAAAGGAAGATCCCCGAGGAATGCTCACGGAGGCACAGATGCGAATGGAT
>CAZQOV010000200.1:0-1902 GCA_964595055.1 uncultured Bacteroidaceae bacterium
CTTTTTTTTGATTCAATTCAAAAGTTCCGTTAAAATTTTGAAATTATCCAATTTAAAATTGCTTTAAGTTCATTTTTTTTCATCAATAAACAGATTATCAATACAATAGCATTAATCTTAAATCTAATATCTAAAAATATAACGAACTGTTGCAATTAGTTCCCGGCTAAAAAATTCCTATGGATTATCAATTATTTGAATATGAGGTTATTAAATAAATTTCAAAGTATTTATGACAATTCTTCGTAAACTTTCATAAAAGCCTAAGGTTCCATCGTTTGCAAGCGATGAGATTTTATCTTAAAGCACAGATTATTAATATTATATGATTTTGCTTAAATCTTATAATGTAAAAGTCCAACGATCTATTGTATAAAATCTACCCATCAGAAATTTTTTCTACATCCACACTCTGAAAATTAATTTGCCTTTTTAATCTTTTTCAAGTAATTTACAAACAACAGGTTAGCTATTAACAATGCAGGAATGCAGGTCAGATATCACCCGGTATCTAACCTGATTAATTCATAAATAATTTATTATGCCACGTCCACTTTGGAAAGGAGGAATCAGCTTTGGCCTTGTATACATTCCGGTGAGATTGTATAGCGGTGCCCAACGTCATGATGTTGATCTTGATATGCTCAGAAAAGGAGATCAATGTCCAATCAAATACATGAGAGTGTGCAAAAAGGATGGCAAGGAAGTCCCCTGGAAAGAAATTGTAAAAGGTCATGAAGTAGATGATTATTATATAACCCTTGCCGATGAAGATTTTCAGAAAGCAAAAACCGGGAAAAGTGAAAGTATCGAAATTGAAGACTTCGTAAAAACAGAAGAAATAAATCCAAGATATTTTGAGAAGCCATATTTGCTTGAACCCGAAAAGGGAGCCGGGAAAACATATAATTTGCTGAGAAAGGCAATTTATGATTCAGGGAAATCGGGCATCTGCCGGTTCGTTCTCCGCAGCCGCGAGCATTTGGCTTTACTAATGGCCGATGAAAAGGTTATGTATCTGACACAGATGAGGTTTTATGACGAACTGCGAAAACCGGATGATTTGAATATACCTTCTACAAAGCCTTCTAAAAACGAATTGGAAATGGCGATGGAATTGATTGACAGAATGAGTGGCAAATTTGAGCCAAAAAAATATAAAGACAACTACCAGAAAAAACTCAAAAATATAATAAAGGCTAAACAAGAAAACAAAAAAATTGAAGGACCAGAACCTGCTCCGGAAACCACGGCTGTTGATAACCTGATGGCCCAGTTAAAAAAGAGTCTTGAAACAGAGAGCTAATCTGAAAACCCCATGAGTTTGCATTCCTCTTAATTATGGCAGGACTGGAAGAATATAAAAAAAAGAGAAATTTTTCGACTACACCTGAACCTGATGATAATTTCTGTTCGTCGGGAGATGGAAATCGTTTTGTAATACAAAAGCATATTGCCAGAAGAGAGCATTTTGATTTCAGAATTGAGCTGGAAGATGTGCTTGTGAGTTGGGCAATCCCTAAAAAACCTGTAGAAGATCCCCAAATTAAACGTCTTGCCGTAAAAACCGAAGATCATCCGCTGGACTATATCCATTTTGAAGGTTCCATTCCAAAAGGAAACTATGGCGCAGGAACTGTTATGGTATGGGATTATGGTTATTATTATCCATATGGCAACAGTTCTGCGAATCATAAAGATGATATCAGGGATATGCTAAATAAGGGAAAACTTAAAATTCAATTACAGGGTCAGAAATTAAAGGGAACCTTCAGCCTCGTTAAAATAAAAAAAAGCGATAAGGATGAATGGCTTTTCATGAAAGTTAATACTGGAAAAGATGATGATAATAAGGATAGAAGTGCTTTAACCGGCAGGTCTATAGAAGAAATTGCATCAGGA
>CAZQOV010000200.1:2002-3865 GCA_964595055.1 uncultured Bacteroidaceae bacterium
GCCAATTTCGTATTGGATGGTGAAGTATGTTATATGGTTAATGGCAGGCCTGATTTCCAAAAGCTTCAAAATAACTATTCACGTCAGGATAAACTTCATTACTATGTTTTTGATTTATTATGGTTAAACGGTCATGATTTAAAAAACCTGCCCCTTATAAAAAGAAAAGAGTTGCTGAAGGAACTTCTGTCAAATCCCGGACAACACATCCATTACCTTGAGCACATTGAAAAAGAAGGAGAGAAATTCTTTAAGGAGGTTGAAGAAAAAGAGATGGAAGGAATTATCGCCAAAAAAAAGGATAGTAATTATCATCCCGCATGGCGATCGAGCGAATGGTTAAAAATGAAAACAGTACAGCGACAGGAAATGGTAATTTGCGGATATACACAATCCGGAAAGAGTGGACGGGAATTTAAATCAATTCTATGTGCTGCTTACTCCAACAATAAATTCATTTTTACCGGCAAAGTAGGAACAGGATTTAATCAGGCTAAGCAGAAACAGATTATGCAATTGCTTTCTGGTCTGATTACAGAAAAAGCTCCAGTAGAAAATCCTCCAAAAAATGAGCAAATTGTATGGGTAAAACCTGAACTTGTTTGTGAAGTTAAATTTGCTGAATGGACAAAAGATAAAGTAATGAGGCATCCTGTCTTTATTGCTTTACGTGAAGACAAACCGCCGCATCAGATCAAAATCATATCCCCACGCAAAGCACCTGTTTCAAAAAGAAAATTTATACTTTCCAATCCGGAAAAAATTTTCTGGCCAGAAGAAAAAATCCGCAAAAAAGATGTGTACAATTACTACGAAAGCATAGCAGATATAATACTCCCCTATTTGAAAAACCGGCCACAATCATTATACCGCACTCCGGACGGAATAAAAAAGAAAGGTTTCTTTCAAAAGAATATGGAAGATCTGGCACCACCATGGGTTGATACTGTTACGGTAGAGAAAGAAAAAGGAAAAAGCATAAAATACATGTTGTGTCAGGATACAGACACTCTTCTTTATATGATAAATCTGGGATGCATTGAAATCAATCCCTGGAATGCTGTTTTACCTGATCTTGATCGTCCTGATCTCATGGTTTTTGACTTAGATCCTCTTGACATAGAATTTTCTGTAGTTATAGATGTAGCGATCGAATTCAAAGAGTTATTTAAACAACTTGGTGTGCTCTCATTTTGTAAAACTTCGGGTGGAAGAGGACTGCATATTTATGTGCCTGTAAAACAATATTATAACCACAAACAAATCCAAAATTTTGCCAAAACCCTTGAATTACATGTCCATAAAAAAATGAAAAAATATACCAGTCTCGAAAGATCTCCTTCAAAAAGAAAAGGAAAAATATACCTGGATTATTTGCAAAATGGCAAAGGAAAAACAATGGCATCGGTTTACAGCGTCAGGCCCCGACCGGGTGCTCCGGTATCTGTGCCTTTGCAATGGGATGAATTAAACCCAAAACTTAATCCTTTTGATTTTAATATCCATACAGTTCCCGGAAGAATTGAACAAAATGGAGATATATGGAAAGATATGAATGATGCAGCAATTGATTTGACAGAAGTTATAAACAAGATTGAATAATAATTTATTACGAACAAATTGATTTCTCTGTCTATGAACAAGGCTTTTTGTTCCCCTGAATAGAAATAATAAGTGCATCATTAGGTCATCTTTATTTCGATTCATGATTGTGGAAATATTGTTTTGCACAATCATGCAGAATTTGGGGCCAAATTTAATCCACTAAATTTTTGCGTGTTAAAAATTTTTCACTGAAATATTTCCCCGCTCATCATAGTTAAAATATCATAAAGCAATTGACTTTATATAAAGACTTATCTA
>CAZQOV010000201.1:0-3839 GCA_964595055.1 uncultured Bacteroidaceae bacterium
GGAAAATACTTGAACTTATTGCTGACGGAATCATTCAGGAAACGACTTATGATTTTTACAATGCCGATAAGGATAAAGTATTGGATAAGATTACGGATAAGTCCTTTGAATCAGACATTCGTGTTAACAGTCCTTATAACGACTGGAAATACTGGAATGGTGTATTGAATATCGCTTTTCTCAGATTGTACGAAACATTTCAGGATGAACGGTATAGGGAATTTCCTCTGAAATACTATGATTTTGCTTTTAAGTACGGACCCATGTTTGAAGAAAATCATAAAGGACAAAGCAAACACCGTTATTCGTTTGGTCAGTTTTTCACCTTTGAACAATTGGATGATTGTGGAGCCATGGGTGCCGGGTTGATTGAAGTAAATGCCATTGATCCCAGAGAAGAGTACCAGGAGTATATTGATAAGGCGGCCTCTTATATAATGAATGACCAGGATCGTTTGCCGGACAATACTTTTGTGCGTTCCTTCCCCTACAAGTGGACACTCTGGGGGGATGATCTTTATATGGGATTGGTTTTCACCTCCCGCTATGGAAAATATTACGATGATAACAGCTTCCTGGAGGATGCCATTCTTCAGGTGAAAGCCTTTAATGAACGACTTTATGATCCGAAAAAAGAAATTTTTTATCATTGCTGGTACAGCGATCTTGATGTAAACGGAGTTGCCCATTGGAGCAGGTGCAATGGCTGGATAATAATGGCACAGGTTGATTTATTGGAGCACCTCCCCAATGATCATCCCAAGCGGAAGGAATTGATCGATCTGCTTCAACGTCAGATCATCGGACTTTCAAGATGGCAGGATGTTAGCGGAATGTGGCATCAGATCATCGACAAAAACAATTCCTATCTGGAAACTTCCGGTACTGCCATGTTTACCTATGGCATTGCTAAAGCCATCAATGAAGGATGGATTGATGAGCGATACATTGCTGTAGCTCTTGAGGGTTGGGAAGGAATCAAAAACTACATCCGGGACGATGGAAAAATTGAAAACATCAGCCAGGGAACAACCATAAGAAACAACATTTCATTTTATTATGAAAGACCTACGCCCCTGAATGACATACATGGAATTGGTGCCGTCCTGCTTGCCGGAAATGAAATTGTAAAGTATAAAGAAAGCAAGCAGAAATAGAGTTTTTTTCGGGTTACCTAAACCCCAAAAGGCAATTCGTCAGTAGATAAACCGAATGCGGGCTGACGGATCTGTACTGATAAGGGACAATGATCATTCGATGTGCATGAATCGATATGTATTGTGATCGGATTCACGTTGTTTTGTGCTTACTGGTAAACAATGAATTCAAATCGTAAAAAAAATGAAATACCGGATATTCCCAAAAAGTGTTTCACTTATTCCTTGCCTGTTTTTTTCTTTTCTTTTATCCCCTCTGGTTCATGCCCAGCCGGATAAAAATGACAATCCTTATGCCACGAGCCTCAATGAATGGTTAACCGAGAAACACGAAGCCGACATCAAAAATCTTGATCTTGATAATTCCTATGCCAGAAATATCGGTCAGAACATTATAAAAAGGAGTTGGGGACTGACCCATCCACTTTCCAGGTTAAGCGGTACTAAAATGGAGAGCTATCATCAGGAAAGACTTGCGCAAGAGATGGAATACATTATCAAGCTTGGACAAAAGTACAATGGCAGATTTACTTCCATTGAAACGAAAAACAATATTGAACGATTTGTCCTTCGAAATGTATTGGATGCGGTTTATCGTTTGAGGGAGAAAGAATTGTACCCTGACAAGCTTCAGAGATGGATAGATGATCTGTGGCTTCCCGTGCACTATCAATACATAAATTACCGGCATTATCCCGAACAGACAGAACTGAGCGTGGGAAATAACCGGAGTGCAGGAAGCTACCCGAATGCAGATGCAATGTATGTGCTTTTAATGGGGCTGGCCGCCGAATTGTATGATTATCCTGCCTATGCTGAACGTGCTCGTGAATTTACCGAATATCTGGAGGAACATTTATTGGAAGGAGGAGGATTTAATTATGCTCATCTTACCAATGATATCCCTGGCTATCATGGCCTGGTGATTTCGTGTCTGGCACGATACTGGACCGTATCCGGAGATTCTTTGGCGCTCAGTCTTTTGAAGCGCAGTGAGGATTACTACCCCCTTTCCTTCAATGCCAGAGGATTTACAGAGAAAACCTCCTATCCATGGTGGAAAAGACAAATGGGAATTTCCGCCGGGAAAGGTCCTCTGGATATCGTGGCATCCATTACAGGTGACGGAAGAAACAAGTACCTGGCGCTTCTGGACTATCCCGCGAATGCGGATGCAATTGCCGTGGATTATTGGAGGGATGATATTGTTCCGGTGAAGCCTGAATACGGACCGATTTACCCGGATCCGAACATTGAGGGTTTTCGCGGAGATTTTGGTAATTTTTCATGGTTGGCTACACGGGGCCATCATGGTCCGGTAGATGCCTTTGTGGGGGCCATGATCACAGATTACTCCGATGAAAAGCCCAGGATGAGTTCCATGATGGAATGTGTAATCGCTGAAGTTGGAATGCAGAATCAAAGAACATATTATCTCACCGGGACAGATTCTCCGGGTGATTATGTTTTTAATGATAAAATGGGGGCCATTGCTCTAAGCTATCATCCCCATGATTCCTGGAAGAGCAGAACCGATGATGGAGTCGGGAAGGATCTGCCCTGGACGATCACTCAGTTGTGGCTGATGCTTCCTGGTGAGGTACATGCCTTGCTTGAGATGAAAAGTGACAAAGATCAGAAAGCTGAATTCATCAGAACCCGGATTCGAATGCACCCTCATCAGGAACTGAAAAGAAAATCTGAAAAGATATTTACGGCTAACCGGTTGAGGCTTCAGTTGAATGACCATGACTTTGATACGCTTTCTTACGGTACAACCCGTCAAAGGGGTGAGACCTTCTCCAAAAGCAGGGTGGGTGACGAGATCGTGCTATTTACTCCAGGAAGAACCTTCAAAAAGGATGAAGTCAGAAGGCTGACTTTGAGTGTATTTCCCGAATGGGAAGACGGGATATGTCATGTGGAAGAATTAAAAATGAAAGAACTGAAGTGCATGAAGGTCAGTAGTCGGAAAGAATTGTTCTTTGTGGTATTCAATTCCAATGAAACGGCTGCCTCATTTCTCTACGATGAGAAAGGGAATTGGGAAATTCTTTCAAATTTAGATGAAGTAAGGAAGATTAGAGGAACCATCAGCGAAATGATCGAGCCAGGAGAGGTGGTACTCATCGGGAAAAAATAGAAAAATATACATTCATGAATAAATTCATTTTCATACTCCTGACCGGCCTGATGTTGTTATCATTTTCCTGTAATGCTTGAAGAATCTGTTACGGCACCTGGTATTATTGTTGTACTGACCGACGATCAGGGTTACGGTGATCTTTCCTGTCATGGCAGTCCGGATGTCCTAACCCCAAATTTGGATGGTTTATAAAATGAATCGGTTCGTTTCACGAAGTTTGGAAGATTATCCTGAGATAGCTGAAGAAATGCAAGCAGCCTGTACAAAATGGTGAGAACACATGTGGCCTTATATGATCAATGAAGGTAAAGGACCTGTGGAGGTCAAACCCTATTTCAAGGCGTATTATGAGCAGAAGGAAAAAGAGGGCATACCCGAATGGGAGGTGCCAGATATGTAATGGATTGGATTTTGGTATTGCTATATTGAAAGATATATAACCGGGGTAAAGGTTGATGTGGGGATGATGATTTGGAATTATTTTTCAAACCTGTTTGTTCATGACCGGTTTGCAAAACAGACCGGGTTTTTGTTTT
>CAZQOV010000202.1:0-897 GCA_964595055.1 uncultured Bacteroidaceae bacterium
GATAATTATTTGATAACAACGGGCAACATTGTTGAAATCAAAAAGATTGAATTTTTGGAAAATTTCCTGAAAAAGATAATTTCCCTGGGGAAGAAAGAGCTGGATCATCTTTACAGAAATCAATTAAAGGAAGGTAAGATCTCTGAGAAAGGGGGTGCCGGCCTGGGCTTTATCGATATAAAAAGAAAAACCGGCCAGGCACTGGATTTTCATTTCCTGCCGCTTAACCGAACCCATTCCTTTTTCTTGTTTTCATCCCGTATAAAAAAAACAATTTAAACCTGAAATATGAGACCCTTACACATTAAAGGAACAGATGATAGTCCGGAAGTTTTTCTGGATAAAGCGCAACAAAGCTTCGAAATAAGCGGCAAATCACTACCCGAAGATGTATCCGCTTTCTTTGAACCCGTGCTGGCATGGTTTAGAGAATATGTGAAAGATCCTCTTCCTGCTACTCGTATGAGCATCAAAATGACCTATTTCAATACGGCTTCTTCAAAATTATTACTTGACATTTTCATGATCCTGGAAGAATTGAGAGAGAAAGGAAATCAGGTTGAAATAGACTGGTACTACCCTTCATATGATGAAGAAATGAAAGAAGCAGGAATTGAATACAGCGAGATGCTTGACCTGAAATTTCATATCATTGAGACAAAGGCAGAATAATCCCCCGCAGGCATGAGTGAGGAAATTCTACGAGCCCTAATGAAACTTTTTGCGATCCTGACCAAACAGGATGGCGGTGTTCAGGAAAGTGAGGAAAGATATGTGTGGAATTTCCTTAAATCACAACTGGGTGAAACCGGAACCGAGGAATACTTTGAACTTTTTCGAACAGAAGCAGGTTTAACCCATGATCCGGCCAGGCATAAAAAAACGCTTACCTCAGTT
>CAZQOV010000202.1:907-3790 GCA_964595055.1 uncultured Bacteroidaceae bacterium
GATTCCGTCAGGATTCTCGGGCTCTGCAAAAAAATCAACAAAACCCTGAATCAATCTCAGAAAACAGTGGTAATGGTGCGCCTCTTCGAACTTATTGCCACAGAAAAAAAACTTACCTCTCAGCGCTTCGCCATCATCGAAACCGTAGCAAAAGTCTTTAAAATCGATAACCAGATTTTTGGAGCCATAGGAGATTATGTCCTGACCCGGGAAAACAAAACCCCTGCCGGAAAAGAAAACATCATCCAGGTATCTGCCAAAAAAGAAAATGATCCCCTCATGAAAGGCCTTGCCAGGGATGATGATGGCGACCTGCATTTCCTGAGGATCCCGGATATTGACCTCTATTTCATACGCTATTAT
This sequence comes from uncultured Bacteroidaceae bacterium, assembly GCA_964595055.1. GTDB lineage: Bacteria > Bacteroidota > Bacteroidia > Bacteroidales > CAYRTD01. The sequence continues at coordinate 1,271 of CAZQOV010000202.1, forward strand.
GGTCGCGAGGATCTGTATCTGAACGGACTGGGATTGCATAAAAAGCGAATTTATATTTTCTCGAAAGGAAGCACGGTCCGTCTGCCTCATGGAAAACCCATTTACTACAGTGATGTCGCATCTTACTTTATGGACATCAAAGCAAGTCATGAACTGTTTTTTGAAGCAGAAAATGTGAACTACAAGTTCAGAAACGGAAAATTTGGACTCAGAGATATAAGCTTTACTGCAAAACATGGAAATCTAACAGGAATACTAGGCTCCAGCGGCACCGGAAAAACAACCCTGTTGAATGTACTTTCGGGAGTATTAAACCCATCTGCGGGAAAGCTTCGTTTGAATGGAATTGACATCAGATCGGAAGAGGTCCAGGGTTCCATAGGTTACATTCCCCAGGATGATCTGCTGATAGAAGAACTCACCGTTTATCAGAACCTGTATTATAATGCCAGGCTTTGTTTCAAAACGCTTAACGATGAAGAAATAAAACAAAAAGTCAATGCCACGCTTGACAGGCTGGGGCTGACTGCACAAAAGGACCTGAAGGTGGGTTCTCCCTTTCATAAAACGATAAGCGGTGGACAGCGAAAGCGACTGAACATCGCCCTTGAGCTTATTCGTGAGCCTTCTGTACTATTTGTTGATGAGCCTACCTCGGGCTTATCATCACGCGATTCGGAGAACGTGATGGACCTGCTCCGGGAACTCACCCTGATGGGCAAGCTTATTTTTGTGGTGATTCACCAGCCCTCCTCCGAAATCTTTAAAATGTTCGACAATACCATTATCATGGATGAAGGCGGATATATGGTTTATTACGGGAACCCGGTGGAAGCAGTGATGTATTTCAAACTGCTGGATAACCAGATAAACTCACAGATGGGCGAATGTCCGGTTTGCGGTAATGTGAACCCGGAATTGATTTTCAACATTCTGGAAGCCCGGGTGGTAGACGAATATGGCCACTATACAAAACAAAGAAAAATACGTCCTGCTCAGTGGCATGAATACTATAAAACCAGTGCAGAAAAAGAAGAAGCACCCGGTAATTTTGACAAACCACCAAGAAATTTAACCATCCCGGGATGGTTTAAACAGCTCGGAGTATTTATTGAACGGGATATTTTATCCAAAACCGGAAACAGGCAGTATATCCTTCTCACCATGCTGGAGGCCCCGGCACTCGGATTCATCCTTTCGTACATCATCCGTTATGTTGCCGACCCCTCCTCCAATACTTACATTTTCAGGGAAAATGAAAACATTCCCATTTATATTTTCATGGCTATGATCGTTGCCGTATTCCTGGGACTCACCGTCAGCGCGGAAGAAATATTTCGGGATAGAAAAATTTTAAAGCGTGAACGATTCCTGCACCTAAGCCGTTCGGGCTATCTAAGCTCCAAGATTATTATCCTCTTCGCCATTTCAGCCATACAGGGACTCCTGTTTGTCGGGGTAGCCAATACCCTCATCGAAATACGCCACATGTATTTCGAATACTGGTTTGCCTTTTTTACCACCGCAGCTTTTGCCAATATGCTGGGACTGATCATCTCTTCAGCCTTCAATTCGGCTGTGACTATTTATATTGTCATCCCCCTGCTCATCATCCCGATGATGGTATTAAGCGGTGCCATGTTCAGTTTCGAAAAGCTCAACCGCAACATCAGCCGTATAGACAAGGTCCCCTTCCTTGCTGAAATTATGCCTACCCGATGGTCTTACGAGGCCCTCATGGTCAATCAGTTCAAAAATAATTATTTTCAGGTGAACTTTTATGAGCTGGATAAAGAGATCACCAATGCCGATTTCAAAATATCCTGGCATCTGCCCGAGCTGGAGTCCCGGCTGATTGAGGTAAAAGCCGAATTACAGGTAAATGGAGAAATAAAAGAAAACAGGGACAATCTGCTCCTGTTGAAGAATGAGCTCCTGGATGAAGATCAACAAACAGCAGGCATCGATATACCCGGTGGAAGCTTCTTTGATCCGGCAACCATGACCATGGAAAAGATCGACCGTATGGAAAGTATCCTGGATGAATTATCCATCTACTACCTGGAAGTATTCTCCCGCGAAAATCATCATAAGAACAACAAGGTAAAAAACCTGTTAAAAAATCTCCAGGACACCTACTACCGTTATCTAAACGATTATCACAACGAAAGACTCGCTGATGAGGTAAGAAAGATCTACGAAAAAAAGAAAATCGTCGAGTTCGATCACCGCCTTGTCAGAATGACCGATCCCATATACCAGGATCCCATCCCCTCCCATCCCCTGGACATCCGCACTCACTTTTTCGCCCCCCGCAAACACTTCCTGGGAAAATTCCACGAAACCTACAGCTTTAATATGATTATGATCTGGTTGTTGACAGGTTTTTTGTATGTTGCGCTATATTATGATTGGCTGGGGAAGGGGGTGAGGGGAAGGGTGAGCGGTGACGGTAGCTGGAAGCTGGTGACTCGTCCTGAAATAGGTTTACAAAAATTGTAAACTAAAAACAGGACTATG
>CAZQOV010000203.1:0-3782 GCA_964595055.1 uncultured Bacteroidaceae bacterium
TCGAACCTGGTAATTCGATGGGAATATCTTCCCGGTTCCACTCTTTATTTCGTCTGGTCGCAGTCCAGAAATTATACCAGTTCAGCTCAGGACCTGGATGTCATCGATAATCTCAATCATCTTTTTACAGATGAAAAGGCAAACAATGTATTTTTACTGAAGGCTTCGTTTCGACTGGGGTTGAGATAAGGTAGGGATTGCTGAAAAAGGTTTATAGCAATTCTCAGCCTTGCATTACGAAAATAATAATAATTTGTATCTTATTCATTATTAGACTATCTTGTATTTTTCAGCAGACCCTAAGGTACTAATAGTTTGTATTGACAATACAAAAAAGTTAGTATTGATAATACAAACTATTTATCCATAAATTCTATAAGCGGGTGAAAGCATCGATTCCTAAGCATGCAAATTTTCCAGAAAATCAATCAATCCGGCATGACTAATAAGGTTTATACCGGAGATCTTTGAACTCTGATCTCCGGCGTAAATGACTGATTTTTCCAGGTCTTTACTTTCCGGGGGAAACTTTTTCAGATTTTTTAAATAGTCCTTGTTAAATGTTTTGCCAGCTTTTATTTCCAGTGCAATCATCTTTTGGGCCCCTTTTTCAATCAGGCAATCGATTTCGGTGCCATTGCTTTCACGCCAGTAATAAATGTGTGGAATTTTACCATTGTGATGGAAGGATTTTAATATTTCGCTGATTATCAAATTTTCATACAGTGAACCATACATATAATGCGTTTTGATCATATCGGGATCCTGTATTTTTAGTAATGAAGAAACAATACCAGTGTCGTAGAAGTATAATTTGGGAGATTTAATCAATCGTTTGTTAAAATTTCTGTAATATGGTTGTAGACGGTAAAGAATAAAACTTGCTTCCAGAAGAGAAAGCCATGATTTAACCGTATTAACAGTCACCCCAGTATCGTTTGCCAGAGAATTCATGTTCAGAACCTGTCCAATTCTTCCGGCACAAAGGCCCATAAAGCGGGAAAATGAATTCAGATCGTCAATGGCTTTCAGGGAGCGGATGTCTCGTTCAATATAAGTCTGAATATAGGAAGGGTAGAAGTCTACGGCATTTATTCCCTTGTCGTATAATCGAGGATAGAATCCATTGAAAATGGTTTCACTTATGCTCCGATTCTCTGAAGGAATCTCTGTAATTCCGAAAGGAAATAAATGACTCACATGCGTTCTGCCGGCAAGGGACTGGGAAATCTGATCGTTCATCAGGAAACTTTGAGAGCCTGAAAGGATATACTGTCCTGCTTGCCCTCTTTCATCGGAAATAACCTGAATATAACTGAAAAGTTCAGGTAACCTCTGGGTTTCATCAAATATTACTCCGGGCCCCTGATCTTCGAGAAATCCCATAATATCAGACTGGATCATTTCCCGATGATCTATTCGTTCAAGGTTGAAGTATTTGTAATCCGGAAATTCATTCTGCAAAAGCGTTGTTTTTCCGGATTGGCGGGGTCCGGTTAGGGATAGAACGGGGAATTTTGTGAGGCGTTCTTTGAGTATATTGGTAATTTTCCTTGATATCATTTTATGCAGATTTGCAATGATACTGCAAAATTACATAAAAAATCAAGTAAGTGACTATTTTTCCTTCAAAAATTGCCTGTAATACCGGTTTCTTCCATCATTAATTTCCAGGAGAAAAACGCCTGGTTGGAGGGAGGCGGTGGAAATGCCCCGGAGATTATCGTTAGGGTTGAACTGTTGAAGGATTTTTCCCTGTGCGTCTATGATCTTCAGATGTTGAATATTCATTCCGGTTTTAATGTTCAGATAATCTTTTGCAGGATTCGGAAATAGAAGTATTTCAGCTTTGTCTTTACGGAGAAAGGGCTTTACTGACACAGAGCTTCCTGCAACAATGCTTTCCCCATCCGCCAGAAACGACAGTCTCATATTGTTGAAACCGGCTATCTGTTCGGGAGTTTCAGAGGGCTGACCATTGTAGGTCATTTCTGTAAAACCTGCCCTGCCTTCATTCATTTCCATCACCATTACCGGAGAACTTCCATGGGCGGTGAATCTACTCTGATTGCCGGCGGTTTCATATACAAGGTAATTATCATTATTCAGCCAGATGCCGTAATTCAGTTTCGCGTTTATCATGGCGAAAGGGACAGCTATGTGTGTGGAATACCAGCTATCGGTTGATCCTCCGGGAGGATCGAATGTTCCGGGAATGATGCAGGTGGTTTTCAGAAAGCCGAGTCCGTCGGCAAGCGAGAGATTGGAACGGCCGGAACGGTAATTGTTCACCAGGACGGGGCCGGCAAGTTTGGAATTATCGCCAATAAAAACCTTTATTTTCCCTGCTTCCTTTAGTTTTTCCCTGAGCAGGGGTCCGTTGCCTTCGGAGTTTAGAAAAACATTGAAATTATAGCTTGAATTATCCACGAAAATAAAAACATCCGCTTCTTCTATATCATTTTGAAGGATGGCATTGTTCCGGTAATCATAAATTGCATGCCCTTTCGATACATCGGCAATACCAGCCTGTTCCAGCCACTGCTGTATTTCTTCGGCAAAAGTGAAGGAGGCTCCCGAGATGATCAGGATATTGTCGTTTTCTTTGTCAATTCTGCCGCTAAGGTCTTCCAGCAGGGAGATATTGGCAGACGAGAACTCTTCAGATCCACTCATAAGGATGGTCTCGGCAGCGTTTTCGCCTGATCGTTGAGGGGCTATTGATTCAGGCAATCCTTTGATTTTAAGGGTTTCAAGATTGATGCTGTCTCCATGCACAATTTGCTGCACCTCCAGGTTTCGGGCTGAAAGAGCCGGTCCGTTTCCGAAATTCTCATCTTCCGGAAGCTTATAAAAACTAACCGCCCTTGTTCCAAAAGCTATGCCTGTTTTTTCAGCGGTAATACCGAGTGCTGTTGTCTCATCCACCCCCACTCCGATGATACGGTTATCCGTTTCTTTTTCATAATTGGCCATAAAAGCTACCAGCCTGCCGGTCCGACCGCGATCCACAAAATGGGAATCGAAAATAAATCCCGGAAGGGCATCGATAAAATCGTCGGCCAGGGTGATGTTGGCGTCATAAATATTTTTCAGTGTTTCATCGCTGTAGGCGGAACCATTCTGAGCCCAGAAGATGACTCCTGAAAGAATGGCAAGTCCTGCTGAAGTACCTGCCAGCACACCGCCTTCATCGAACTTCTTGTTCATGGTTTCCTCCATGAGGGTTCCGTTATAATCGGTGTAGTAGTGATACTGATCGCCACCCCTGAAGAAAAACATATCGTATTGCATTAGGCTGTCCATGAGTTCCTGATCATTGGCATTGTTTTGATCGATAACGAAATTTTCAGAAGCCTCTGCGCCGCAATGTTCTGTAAAATATGGCTTTAACCAGTTTCCGGTGTTGTCATAATGAATAACCGCCACTTTTTTATTGGGAGCCTGTTGAACTGCCCAGCTGTAGGCCTGCGTGCTCCAGCTTTCAGGATAATCGTTGCTTTCGGTGCCACCGCCGACGACAAGGAGAGATCCCTGGCTGAATGATATTAAAGGAAGGAATAATAGAAACAGGATTAAAAAGGAATGACTAAATATTTTGTTTCTCATAGAATTTTTATTCGGTTTAACCCACCATTTTTAAACAGCTGAAACTAAGGGGCGGTTTTGTTTTCAGGTGAAAATGCAGATGGTTTATATTATTTACCGGTGGGAGGGGAGGTTCCCTTAAAGGTCCTTCTTTCTCAAGCTTAATTTTGGATTGTTCAGTTGACTGATATTAT
>CAZQOV010000204.1:0-3647 GCA_964595055.1 uncultured Bacteroidaceae bacterium
TCTCATCACTTAAAATGAAAACATAATCAATAACCTCTTCTTCATTGTTTGAACTTACCCAATTTATACAAATACTGTCATTTTTAATATCTCCAAATACTAATCCGGGCATTTCCTCATAATTCCATTGTAAGGGAAAATAATTGAGGGTGGCTTCATAATTCTCCAATATTATAAGGGGTTTATTTATGCCTAAATAATTTGAAATATGATTAAGTATAAAATTATCTGAACTCATTATTGGTAATACGGTGCTGTTAGGTTCCAGGTATTCTGAAGCAGTATGAATTTCACTGGCAATTTTACAGCTTTCCAAAATGGATTTTTGGTTATGGAGGATTAATGCCAGATTAACATAAATGATAATTGTAAAAACGACTATCCTGAACCAGAAATTTACTTTTTGCGATGCCAGCCAGATAATCAGAAATAGAAAGAAGAATAGAATAAGTCTGTGAGTGATAAATCCGCCGGAGCCTATGCTATTGGGAATAATAAAAACCAGAATTAATATAAGCGATGAAATTATCAGCCAGAGAGGTTTTTGGAATTTATATTCCCTGTTTTTTATTGAAGCATGAATTTTTGAAATGATTAAATATAACAGAAAAGCAACTATGATATAAAATATCCACTGGGTGAAAATATTTGCCTTACCATAATTTATGCCTTTTGCCGGGGATACGGTTTTCAATAATGAAAGGATTTCCTGGAATGAGAAATATTCATTCGCTGCATCATGTGCTGGTGAATTGAGGAAGTATAAAATAGTTATAATTAATCCTACTGACAAGACCAAAAGCTGCAGTGCATAAAGCCTGACAATATCGCTTATATTTGATTTAGTATAAAGTTTATTTATATGAAGGTGCGAGATATTTAAGAGGAAAATAACCATCAGGAAAATCGCAAAAACAAATAAATGAGATAAAGATATCAGTGTGCTGATTACAGCTAAAATAATTATCTTTTTAATAGTCAGTCTATCCAGGTATTTCACCCATAGACCTAATCCCCAAAGGAATAGAACTAATCCTGTATTAAAATTGTAGAACCCGTAAAAAAACAGAAATGAGTATGTAAAAGGGAATACTAAATACAAAAGGTATTTGTTTTTAATTGATAACGAATGGAATAAATAGCGCAGAGATACTGGCAAGCCAATCAGATAAATAAGCAAAACGATTTTTTCTGCTATAAAAGCCGGAAAGATTGAAAGGAAGAGGGATAATAGAACATGCCCTGTTAAGTTCGGATTAATATTCGCATTAAAAATGAAGTAATCATTCAAGATGCTGTTTGAATCTTTTAACATCTCTAAAATTAATCTTGAGTTATAAAGATGTGCCGGACCATCAACTGTCGGGAAAAATTTACATGAAAAAACCGGGATCAGATTTAAAAGGAGAAAGAAGTAAAAAAAATAAGGTTCTATCCTGTTCAATTTGTCCTTCAACTTTGGGATTTTATAATTCATGCTTTAATATTTTCCATTCTTTTGCTTTTATTCTATAAGGGTTTCCTTCAAAAGCAAATCTTTTGAATGCTCAATGAGCAATTGAAAATAGTAAATAATTTTAATTGATACACAAATCTCAGAATTCGAAATTGCTTTTTATACTTAAAAGGAGAAAGGTTAGCAAGATTGCTTCGTAGAGCATTGCCTAGAATCAAGCCAGGGTTTTCGAAATGAGTGTAGCAAAGGGTTTCTCTGTATCCCTCAGGAGTCAATGTTTGTTAGTCCCTCTTACCGCTTACCGCTTACCGTTTACTGATTACCGCTTACCGTTTGCTGATTACCGCTTACTGATTACCGCTTACTGATTACCGCTTACTGATTACATCTTCCTACCATTACCCATCGCCCATCACAAATACTTCTTATACTTCTCCTGCAAATCAAAATATTTTGCGAGCCTATCCGATCTTCCAAATTTGATAACCTCCTGCTCGGTGACCTTGTAAGTTACCTGTTCCCCTTCAATGTTTGAAAAATGGATGTTAAATTCTTCTCCATCCTGTTCTAGTACTATTTTGACCATGTTTTCCTTCTCTTTTTCATTGAGCGTTGCATGGCATACAGGACAGTATACTTTATAGGCTTCTCCTTTTTTAAGCCTGAACTTTGGATGGGTTTCTTTAGCATAGTCCCCTATTTCCGGACTGAGTAAAACCAGGCCGGTCTCATTCACAGGGCTTTTTACCGAAAGGATAATGTAATCGCCAACTCTTATGTAAGAACGGCATACCGGACATTTATAATTACGTTTCATAATGTGAAGATTTTGTTTTTTGTTTGTTAAGTTGCAGGATCTTGTCTGTAATACTGTTTGCCGAGTAAACCACAGACTCTGACATGGTTGATCCGAATGAGATATTCATGGGTTGAATACCAAGGACGTATATCTCATCAGTCAACAAAAAAGCGGCAAGTTGCCGTAGAGAAATAGTATGGGTGTTTATCGTATCATTCCGGATTTCTGAAATATGAAGGAGTTCATAGTGACCCGGATCTTTGAGGAAATTTAAGGCATCAATTATAATAATTTTTCCTGGATTTATCTTATTAATTTTGCCCAGATGGTTTTCCAGACCATTCTCTGCAATAATTACATTGAAATGGTCATTTTTTTTCAATCTTTCACCAATATAAATCCCAACAGAATCATCCCTTCTAAAACGATTCCCTGTTCCGATGAACAGAGTATCATTGGGATCATTTATTATATGATGGAACCCTTTATTCATTCGGCAAAATATTAGAGAGTAATACCTGATGAAGACAATTTGGACATAACACTTTGAAACTGTCTTTACGCTGCATCGAATCTTTTATTTCAGTTTTTATATCTTCTTTATCAGCAAGTCTTAAATTTTCGTTTAAGGCTTCAAGATTGAGAAGTGAAGAATATGCTTTAGGACCGAGTTTCTTATGCAGATACCACATATGTTCCTTTGTGGTAATAATTGCATTGCAATTTTCGCAGATAAGCAGTTCTTTCTCCTGTTTTTCTACAATACTGTTTCTTTCATATCCTGCGAGATCATAAATTTTATCGGATAATATAACGCCTTCCCCGGTAATACAATATCGCTGGCATTGACCACAAAAAATGCATTTTCCATAATCTCTTGTAATATACCTGATTCCCTTTTCCCTGTCATCTTCAACCTTTATAGCATAGGATGGACATACATTCGAACAGGTAAGGCATCCCACGCATTTTTCATCGTTTACAACTGGTTTGCCTCTGAAGCCCTCAAAAGGTATATGTTCCTCTTCAGGGAATTTTGTTGTATATGGAGAAGAGAACAGGGATGAAACAGCTTCTCTGAGCTCACGTAACTTTGGATACTTCATTCTCTTGCAATTTTATTGTTTCCTTATAATCATCTCTTACACTTTTTTTACCCAGTTTTATACCTGCATGATAGGAGCCTCTTACCAGGGCATGGGCACCAACAGTAGCTGCAAAAAATAATAACGGGATAGCGATCAGTGCTTTGATACCTGCTTCAACAAAACCGAAGTGGATCAAGACACCGAGTAAAATACTGCAGGTACCCAGGGTAACGCATTTTGTAGCAGATTGCAGGCGATTGTATACATCCGGAAACCTGATCAATCCCAGGCATCCTAAAAAGTT
>CAZQOV010000205.1:0-725 GCA_964595055.1 uncultured Bacteroidaceae bacterium
GTCCTGCCTTAAAAAGGATGAATTGCTGGCTTTGATCTTCCCATCCACTTATAGCTCCGGAGCTGAAAAGCAGGGCTTGTCCCAGTATCGATTCCCATTCTTCCTCATAAAAATACCCCAGGCCAAGGGATAAAAGTTCTCCTTTAAGTTCACCATAGCCGAAAAATGCATTTCCATCTGGATCATCAGGCTGGGATTCTTTATAAAAATCAGCCTTCATCATTATTGTATGGAAAATTCCCATTTCGGCATTTATAAGCCATTCAACACCTCCCCCCAGATCCATGCGGGTTTCAACCGGCTCATCATTAATATTGATCTGTCCTCCCTTATGCTCTGCCAGTAAATAATAAGGTATATTTAATTTATGGTTTTCATTTTTAAGAAGGGTGAAAGCTCCCGAATGTCCGAAAATAAACTCTTCTCTGAAAGGATCCCCTTGTTCAATAAATGTGATCCAGTCAAGCCAGCTAGCAGAATTCCACCGCTTCCCGTGGTAATTTATCCTTATACCATTTCCCGTAAGATCAGTAAACTGGTTCTCAAATTTGTACAGAGGCTCCGGCAGATTGAGAACAGCACCCTTATTATAGCTTCCCAATGCTATTCGCAGCTTTTCTGTGGGTTTATAGCTCAATGAGAACCATGGTGATATATCAGCAAGATCATCCTGCCCGTGATATTTTAATAGGTGTACTCCTCCAGCAAGAGAGAACTCAGGACTG
>CAZQOV010000205.1:735-3615 GCA_964595055.1 uncultured Bacteroidaceae bacterium
CAGGACTGAAAAAATAATACATTGAAGGCTGAAAATAATTCCCGGTAAGTGTATAGCCCTCTACATGTGTATCGAAGAATTCATTATTATTAAAGAAACCGGAAGCTCTTACTGCGAGATGAAGTTCATTGCTCCCTCCATCAAGGCCATATCGATGTTGAAAATACTCCCCCTGGAACTGAGCGGATAGGTTGAAGAGTCCAGGCAGAGTGAGAACTATTATAAATGAAAATCTTAGGGCTGTGTTCATTTTTGTTCATTTTTCAGGAATCTTTTTTCAAAAATAAGCAAAAAATGGGTAATAGTTAGGGACCCGCCGGGAACGGGTCGTTAGGGACCACCGGGATGGGTGGTCGTTAGGGTCATCGCTGTGTGATGTTGTTAGGGCTGTCGCGGTGCGGGAATTGGCGTATTTGTTGGGAGCGAGAATTTTGAATCACAGACCCGCCTGCACGTGGCAGGCGGGTCTGTGATGCATCCCTATTTCCCTGAGACCCTGTGATTCAAATATTTATTGGGACAGCTTTTGCTTAAAATATACTTTGAGGCATATTGTTGTCTTAAGTTGACAGGTATGCCTGACAGGGGTATTGCAGTGCGAAACTCAGGCAAATCTTTCCTTATTAGCGTAATTATTTCAAAAATTTAAGCTTATTTAAGTCTTTAAAGACTAAAAGTTCGATTTTGATGTTATATATTTGTCAGGTTTTTCAGAATTGCTAAATTTGAATAAATTAACTTACTTAGGATGAAAACCTTCCGTACGTACAATCTTTTTACAGGTTGGGGTCTCTTTATTATCTCTGCCGTTGTATACTTACTAACCATCGAACCTACAACCAGTTTCTGGGATACAGGTGAATTTATAACTTCTTCATACAAACTTGAGGTTGGGCATCCTCCCGGAGCCCCTTTCTTTATGGTTTTAGGCAGACTTTTTACTCTATTTGCTTTCAGTACTGAAAATATTGCCGTAAGCATGAACATTATGTCTGCACTGGCATCGGCATTTACCATACTGTTCCTTTTCTGGACCATCACCCACCTGGCGAGAAAAATACTGATTGAAAAAGAAGAAGATTACAATCTTAATAAAATACTGGCTATAACCGGTGCCGGAGCTGTTGGCGCACTTGCTTATACATTCTCGGATACCTTTTGGTTTTCAGCCGTTGAGGCGGAGGTTTATGCCACTTCATCGCTTTTTACAGCATTTGTTTTCTGGGCAATCCTTAAATGGGAAAACATAGCCGATCAACCTCATGCCAATAAATGGCTCATTCTTATAGCCTATCTCATGGGGCTGTCAATAGGGGTTCACCTTCTCAACCTTCTTGCAATCCCGGCCATTGTGTTTGTGGTCTATTTCAAAAAATATAAAATATCCACCCGGGGGATTATCTACTCCCTGCTCATTTCGGTGGCCATACTCGGAGCTTTCATGTATGTTGTCATTCCAGGTATTGTATCTGTAGGAAGCTGGTTTGAACGTATGTTTGTAAATGGATTCAGCTTACCTTATCATTCAGGCCTGGTGACTTACACAATCCTGTTTTTCGCGGCAATAGCATTTTTTGTTTTCTATACATACAGAAAAAGACTGGCATTGTGGAATACCTTTGTTACAATATTGGCTGTTGTTGCTATTGGATATGCTTCCTATGCCGTTATCATTATCCGCTCCAATGCCGATACTCCACTTGATGAAAGTAACCCGGATACGGCCTTCAGCCTTCTTCGCTATCTGAACCGTGAGCAATACGGGCAGACCCCGCTTTTCTACGGAAATTATTTCAATGCACCCGCTATTGAGAGAACTGAAGGTAAGCCGATCTACTATAGGGAAGAGGGTAAATATGTGCAGGTTGAAAATCCGGATTATAAATATCACCCCGATTTCAGAGGATTTTTCCCCAGAATGTGGAGTGACCAGAGTCATCATATTGACCAATATCTTTACTGGGCAAACATGAGTGAAGCCGATCTGTTCGAACCGGTAAGAGACCAGGATGGGAATCCTGTGCGTACCCAGTCCGGTGAATTCCGTTTCGACCGGTCGAAGCCTGTGGAACCTCCAACTTTCGGACAGAACCTTAGATTTTTCTTCCGTTACCAGATAGGATTTATGTACATGCGCTATTTTATGTGGAACTTTGCAGGACGCCAGAATGATATTCAGGGGCATGGTGAACTTACCCACGGTAACTGGATATCCGGCATAAAATTCATTGATGAAGCCCGCCTTGGTCCGCAGGAAAATATGCCCGGTCACCTGAAGAACAATCCGGGCAGGAATACATATTTCTTCCTGCCTCTTATATTAGGACTTGTTGGGATGTATTTTCATTATAAGGCTCAAAACAAGGACTTCTGGGTAGTTGCATTGCTATTTCTTTTCACAGGCCTGGCCATCTTGGTTTATCTCAACCAGTATCCGATACAGCCAAGGGAAAGGGATTACGCTTATGCCGGATCATTTTATGCCTTTGCGATATGGATAGGATTGGGTGTACTTGGCCTGATCAATTATCTTACGAAAAACTACAAATCGAAGCTGGCTATCGTTGGTGTTACAGCCGGTAGCCTGGTACTGGTGCCGGGAATTATGGCTGCACAGAACTGGGATGACCACGATCGTTCAGGCAGATATACGGCAAGAGATTTTGCCTACAATTATCTTAACACCGTGGAAGAGAACGGTCTCATCTTCACAAACGGTGATAATGACACATTTCCCCTGTGGTATATTCAGGAGGTTGAAGGAGTGAGGACCGATGTCAGGGTGATTAATCTTAGTTATTTCACTGCCGACTGGTATATCAAGCAAATGTCGACCAGGATGTATGAGTCCGATCCTGTGAAGTTTGGGTTTAACGAGAA
>CAZQOV010000206.1:0-3544 GCA_964595055.1 uncultured Bacteroidaceae bacterium
AGCTGGCATTTTGATGGTTGCCATCAAAACCCCGACAAGAATCAATACCCCGGCCACACCAACATAGGGACCCATTACGGCATTCAATTCTGCAGCCTGCACTATTCTCAGTTCTTCAACAGTCATCACAGCTCTCTCTTCAGCTCCCGCAATATTCAGATTTGAAAGAATAAAAAATTTACTGAGTAAAACACCCGTGATGGATCCAATAGGATTAAAGGACTGGGCAAGATTTAATCTTTGCGTACCGGTTTCAGGGGGACCCATGGCAATAATGTAGGGATTGGAGGTAGTTTCCAGAATGGAACGTCCACTGGCAAGTATAAACAATGCCGTGAGAAAATGTCCGTAAACCATTGACATGCTCGCTGGGTAAAACAACAATGCTCCTGTAACAAACAAACCCAGACCAAGGAGTACCCCGGATTTATAAGTAAACCGGTAAATGAATAAGGCAGCCGGAAGAGCCAGCAGAAAATACGCACCGTAAAAAGACATTTGTATCAGAGCAGTCTTTCCGTCCGACATACTCATGATCTTTTTAAATGCTGCCAGCAATGTATCCGTCATATTGTTGGCAAGTCCCCATGCAAAAAACAAAAATGTTACCAGGATAAACGGAAGAAGATTCTTTTGAGGGATGAGTACCTTGTGGGCTGATTTGTTCATTTTCTAAAATTTTTAAAGCCCAAAAATATATTTTTTTTCTCTTCTACCGAAGAAATATGTTCCATTTATTAACGAAAATGTATTTTGATTCTAAAAAATAGCGAATGCCAACCCTCTTAAAAATTATCGAAGTAATATGAACAAAAAAAAAGAAAAAAGGATCCCATTACTGCACAAATGCTTCTTCTAAATATTTTTGTTTAAAGCTTTCTATAACTTTTCTAATTATTTAGTATTTTCACATCGAATTTAAAAAATCTCAATACAATGAAAAAAACCACAATCATCTACACATTCCTTATCAGTACTTTGCTGCTCGCTTCCTGTGAAACTTATATGTCGAAAAAATTCATAGGCCTACAGCTATATTCATTGAAGGATCTTATGAAAGAAAATCCGGATTCAACCATCAAAGCATTAGCCGAAGTTGGTTATAAATTTGTGGAGGCCGCCGGATATCGGGATGGTAAGTTTTATGGAATGGAGCCCCGGGAATTTGAAAGACTTGTTGAAGAAAATCAGATGGCATTCCTGGGCTCACACGTACGTAAGGACCTCCCTGACTCTGCAAACTGGGAAAACACCATGCAATGGTGGGATAAAGCGATTGCCGCCCATAAAGAAGCAGGTGTTGAGTATATCGTCCAACCCTCGATGGGCAAAGAAGGCTATGAAAGTCTTGAGGGTTTGAAAAAATACTGCGAATATTTTGAAGCAATAGGCGAGAAATGCAATGAGGCAGGCCTTCGTTTCGGTTATCATAATCATGCTAGGGAATTCCAGGAACTGGAAGGAGAAATTATTTATGACTACATGCTCCAGAATACCGATCCTGCAAAAGTAATGTTCCAGATGGACCTTTATTGGGTTGTGGAAGGAAAGGCGGATCCTGTTAAGTATTTCGAAAAATACCCTGGCCGGTTCTGGTTGTGGCATGTAAAAGATGAAAAAGAAGTAGGCGCCAGTGGAGAGATAGATTTTGAAAGAATATGGCAGTATAATGACATTGCCGGAGTAAAGTATTACATTGTTGAGCAGGAAGATCACTCTTTTCCCCCATTGGAAAGTGTAAAAAAGAGCCTTGAATTTTTAGAAGAAGCAGAATATGTGGAGTAAAGAAAGTCCCATCCGAAAGGTGTATTCCGGTACAAGCTAAGCCCAAAGGCGTTCATTTATTTCGTAAAGGGGTTGCCCAAAAAGTGGTCCAAAATTATGATCAACTTACAAATTGCAAAGATGTTCAGCATTCTTTCGGGCTGAAAGCCTTATATAACTCAGCTCAGGCAAAAAATAGGGGTAAATTTTTAAAAAGACTTTTTCATCTGCAAGTATACCAAAATCATTATTGCCTTTTTGGGCACCCGCTTTACGTACTCTTTGCACCATCAATATACCGCTCGAATCGACTCGGCGTTATAGCCATTGAACCCATTTATTCTCTTCCATTTCTCACCCTCTCACCTTATTATTTCGCCCATTATCCATCACATCCCCCCGGCAAATTATCTCTTCACATCCCCTAAACCTTCTTCCCTTATAATTGTTACTAACCTGAACCAAAATATCAAAAAAATGAAAACATTAAGCTTTTTGATCATTGCTGTTTTATTTGTAACTTCCTGTAAAAATCAACCCAAAGAACAGGAAACAACAGATGATACCATGCCTGAAACTTCATTTACCCTGGAAAAAGTATGGGAAACTGATACCGTATTCAAAACTCCCGAATCTGTCCTTTTCGATGCTGAAAAAAATATTCTTTATGTTTCCAACATTGATGGTAAACCGGATGAAAAAGACGGTAAAGGGTTTATCAGTACCATGGGGCCAAACGGAAATAAAATTGAAATGGAATGGGTAACCGGACTCCATGCACCAAAGGGAATGGCCAAATTCAAGGATACTTTATATGTTACAGATATTGATGCCCTGGTAGTTATTGATGTGCCAAATGCAGAAATAAAACGAAGAATTCCTGTTGAAGGAGCCTCCTTCCTGAACGATGTTACAGTAACACCTTTTGGAAGAGTATATTTCTCTGATTCCAATACAGGTAAAATACATATGTACGAAGACGATAAGGTAACAGACTGGATAAGCGAAGGACTTGAAAGACCCAATGGGCTTTTCTGGGAGGACAGCAGAATCCTGCTTACCTCTTCAGGAAGCTCGGATCTTAAAATTGTGGATCCAAAAACTGCGGAATTTGTTTCAGTGACAGAAAATATTGGAGCCGGCGATGGGGTTGAATATACAGGTTACGAAGGGTTCTATGTTACTTCCGACTGGAATGGTGAGCTCTTTCTGATCTATCCGGATTTTTCCAAACAGTCCCTCCTTAAAACCAAAGATGAAGAAATCAATTCGGCTGATATTGGCATGAATACCGAAGAACATGTTATTTATGTCCCGACATTTTTCGACAACCGTGTGGTAGCCTATAAGTTAAACCAAACGGAAGAACAGGATGTAGGGTTTGAGGATATGTAAAATGCCAGGAGAAGACCAGATTGGGCACCTCTGCCTGAAGTCAACAACCGCAATACCCAAAGGGCCTTCTGTGTCAGAAGGCTTTTTTATTTAGCTATCAAGTGAAAACAGGCAAAAGTGGTGATCGTGAAATTGATTTCGTTGCCGAAAAGTTGAATAATCCCATTTATTTACAAGTAGCGTATACTTTGCCTGATGCAAAAGTAAAAGAAAAAGAATTTGGTAATTTGCTTCAATTGAAAGATAATTACCGAAAAATTGTAATTTCTCTGGATGAAATTCAGATGGAATCCTACCAGGACATTGAGCACTGGCATTTAAGAAAATTTTTACCGCAAAACATATCCTTTCTCACACAAAATCCCGGAAGTTTTTCCCTATTTCA
>CAZQOV010000207.1:0-3511 GCA_964595055.1 uncultured Bacteroidaceae bacterium
AATAGAATTGGACAGATTTTCCGCATTCACATCTTCAAGGGTCCAGTGGCCCTGCTTGCTGATCTCTATCATCAAAAATAATCCGGCAATAAATGCAATTTCATTTCTGACTTTCCAATTATCCTCCGATATCCATATTCCTGCTATTAATGAATACAGACCTGCTGCAATCACGGCGCTAAGAGAATGAAAAAAGCATATCCAGAAAAAATCGTATTTATGTTCCGGCCTGTATACATTAAAAGGCTCGAATAAATAATTAAATAAAAAACTCATCGCGAAAATAATAATCAATATGCTTACAAGTTCCCTTCCCTTGAAGTAAAAAGGATAAGACTCGGACAGATATTGTCTCATTTTCATTATTCAATTTTTTAATCTCTCAGGGCAAATTTAGTAAGCTTTTCCTTAGTTGAGTGCTTAAAAAAAATGTTTCGGAAAAATGGTTTCTAAGACCCTGAGGGTCTATTTTTGCCTTAAGATACTGAATTACAATCCCAACCCTTCCCTACCTCGACAAAACCACCGCCTCCTTAAATACTTTTTTACTCCCCGATAAATGAAAAGCTTCCATATGAATTAAATAAATGCCGGATGAACAAAGCATGCCCCGTTCATCCCTTCCATCCCAGGTTATTGTCTCTTCTATCCCCAGTAATTCATTGTTTCCAATCGTTCTTTTCAATCTGCCAGATGAATCAAATACCCTGATCATGGCAACATATCCTTCCTTCTCCATCTTTATGTTTATTAATGCTACATCCCTGTATCCATCATTATCAGGAGTAAAGGTTTTGTATTCACAGTTGAAATCAGACCCCTTTTCTTCAGGTCTGATATTCTGGGAATTTAACCTACCTGGGGTGGCAAATCCCCGAATTGAAGAAGCAGAATGCCATTCAGAAGAAGTCCCATAATGAGTATCCAGGATTATTCTTTCCAGAGACACCCCATGTGGATCATTAATAAGTGGAAAATGATCAGAACCTTCGTAAACCATTTCATCAATCAAAGTATTTCCCCGGTCGTAAAGTGATATTCTTGCTCCTTTATCTGGCAAAGAGGGAAATTCAGACCAGTTTATGTAATGAAAATCATCGGGAACATCATAATAATAGCTAATCTTTTCGGAATCTCTCGATATGATAAGAAAGCTTCCCGGAAAAAATAATATTTCCTCATCTGTTAAAAATTTTCCTTCTGGTGGAGATTCGGAGATCTTTGAGATGCAAATTTTGAAGTCTGACAGGTTCAGAATATCATCTGAACGATTATACAATTCTATAAATTCAGGACATCCCGGCCACGGTGAAAACAAAACCTCCGAAATAATTACATCGGCACTTCCGGATTTAGCCGGATTTTTCAATATCAGCGAATCCGCTGTTAAAGATACATTGCCTTCACAATCAGCCCAGATGTTTTTAAGAAGGATTGAATTGTTAGTAAATTTTCGGTTTATTTTCAGTCTGCATTCATGAAAAAAAGGAGGTAAAAGCTCAAGTGAAGTAATTGATGAATTTGTGGTAAGGGCAATATCTTTTTGCAATTCAAAATATTTATCATCAAGCGGTTCATTAAACCGTAAAATAAAAGTACTGTCAGTTACGCGAATGACATGACGCAGAAAAGGAGGGTCAATATCACGAACCTCCCTTTTTATCGAATTTTCTCTTCCCGGTGTACCTCCTTCAAGTGCTTCAGATTCTTTCCAGCTATTCTTCCAACCGCACAGGTTTTCCATATCCGCTTTCTCAAGAGACCAGCCTCCTTCGGCTTTATAGTCATCGTTATACCATGAAATTGTATAAGGAACTGCATCAATCAGGATATTATCCGGTGTGTACAAAAGAAATGATTCTTGACTGTTACTTATGACCGAATTCGAGCTAAAGATCCCGGTATGGTTCGAATATTTAAATAAGGTAGCGTCTCCGCCAGAAGTGAAAAAATAATAACTTCCCGGCGGGATCTTAATTTCAGGAAGTATCCATTGCTTATTTCCTGTAAATAACTTCCAATCCTTAAGATTCAATTCTTGCCCGGAGCGATTAAAGATTTCTAAATATTCCTTCTCCGGTAAATAGACCGGTGGGGAAGGATCGGCCATAATCTCACTGAAAATCAGATCGTGCCTTTCAGGATAGTACCAGTTGATTCCTCCTTTGTAAATTGTGAAATTGCCTTTTCGATCAAGAATTCCTTTGATCGCATACTTTAACTCTGTCTCATTAATCGGAGGATCTCTGGTTAGAACAAATAATGAGTGCTTTTCTATCCAGAAGCTGTCAATTTCATAATTAAGATCTATGGCGACAGGAGTTAAATTACTTTCATATACCTCTTCATCAAACTGAACTTCGATAAGTCTCGCCCCGGCAGGTTCCACATTGACCAAAACCGGAGGGTCTTTATCAATATAAGGTCGGGAAATGAATTCTATACCATCAATGCTGAGCAGTCTGTCCTTTGATGAAGTATAAGAATAACTCAACCCGATAAAGGAGGGGTAGAATGCGGGAATTTTAAATTCCTTTTTTTCTCCCAGTAATTTCATCTCTCCGGGACAAGTACCTCCGAAAACCTGTATGCCGGTCCCCGGATCCATGATAATTCTAAAATACCAGGGATCCTCATTCATATCATTCTCACAATGAAATCTACAGCTAAGTAAGTCTTTAATCTTCTTTCCTTCTTTCAAATAAACCCTCAGTGAATCATCCGTACCGGTTTGGTTTACCCCGAGCATCAGGGCATTGTTATCTTCATTGCTCTTCATCGATCGGGCATTCCGTTCGGAAAGAAAATAAAAACACCAGTTATTCGATCCGGAGGGTTGATAAGCATAACGAACAATAAAACTGCATTGAATAAAGGTATCAAGCCGGGGTTCCTGTATTAAGAAAGATACAGCATCCGTGAAACTTTCATTGTTATCAAAAACATGATGGAAGGAATATTCTCCTTCCAGAGGATCATTGGCAGTTATACCCCACCGATCGGCAGGATGCTGTTCCATGCCTTGTGGTGGTCCATTTTCAAAATTGATTTTCACCTGTCCCCATAAAAAAACCGGACAGAGTGAAAAAAGCAAACCGAGTCTTTTCACTTTGCAAAATATTTTTCCGATTTTTGGGGATTGTTGAATGAAAGCTTATTTGCAGCAAAAACTAAAGATATAAAAAAATATCGGATATTTAATTATAGATTACATATTTTTACCCGATAAATTGAAATAAATGATCAGGAAGAAATCATTTACTCAATTGCAGATTTTCAACCATTAAATTCATTATTATGAAAGTAGCTATTGTAGGTGTCAGCGGTGCAGTTGGCCAGGAGTTTTTAAAAGTGCTGGAAGAAAGAAATTTCCCACTCGACGAATTGGTATTATTTGGTTCCTCAAGAAGTGCCGGGAAAGAATTTGAATTCAAGGGTAAAAAGCTGTTGGTTAAGGAATTAAAACATAATGATGATTTTAAGGATATTGATATTGCCTTGACTTCTGCAG
>CAZQOV010000208.1:0-3442 GCA_964595055.1 uncultured Bacteroidaceae bacterium
CTGAAGATTTTACTTCTTTATGGGAAGGCAAATTACCCGGACAACCTTTTTTTACAGTTGTTAATCTGCCCACTACTCATGAAGGACGCACCAGGACAACAAATACAGAATGGATGAATTTTTTAAAAGATAATTTAGGCACTAAACGTCATGATCCTGAAAAAGCAACTGTTCCCCCATATTTTCCGGACACAAAAAATACCCGGGAAAACATTGCCCTTTATTACGATAACGTAACCTATACCGATAGTATCAGCGGTATTATTTTAAAGCAACTCGAAGAAAGCGGAATGGATGAAAACACGATTGTTGTTTTTTGGGGCGACCACGGCTGGGGGCTGCCAAGAGGCAAAAGGTGGGTTTACCAATCCGGGTTACAGGTTCCTGTTATAGTTAGAATTCCTGAAAAATATAAAAGGATGGCCGCAGACAACAGGAACAATAATTTAAAACCAGGGACCAAAACAGATGAGTTGATCTCTTTTGTTGATTTTGCACCTACCATGTTATCCCTGGCCGGTATTGAAATACCCGGTTATATGCAGGGGCAGGCTTTCCTGGGGCCTCAATCCACCCGGGAAAGAGATTATGTTTACGGGGGTCGCGAAAGAATGGACGAGACTTATGACAATATAAGAGTAGTGGTGGATAAAGACTATTTATACATCCGAAATTTCATGTGGCATTTACCATATACCCAAAACCTGCGAACAATGGACCGTCATCCTATTATGATTGAACTACGGGAGTTGCATGAAAATAATCAGTTAAATGAGGCACAAAAGCCATTTTTCAGCTTTCACAAACCTGTGGAAGAACTTTACGATTTAAAAAAGGATCCGCATCAGTTAAACAACCTTGCAGGAGAACCGGAATATTCTGATGTGCTGCACCGGTTTCGGGATGAAAATGTAAAATGGATGCTGGAAATTAAAGATGTTGGACTGATTACCGAACCCGAACTCGATATGATGAAATGGCCCGATGGTTTGTGGCCGGAAACTGCTGCACCTGTTTTTACCTGGACAGGCAGAAATTATTGGAACGGAGGGCAGGAAATAAAAATTGATTGCCCTACGTCGGGTGCCAATATCGCCTGGAAAACCAAAAACAGCAATAATTGGCATTTATACAAAAAACCTGTAGTAGTTGGAGATGGTGAAATAATACAGGCAAAAGCAAACCGCCCGGGATTTTATACCAGTCCCGTTGAGGAGTTTTGGCTTGGTAAACCGGAAAAAACAACCACACAGTTACAAACCTATAAGCCCTGGCAAAAAGAAATTGATGTTCAATTACAGGAACGGTTAATTGAAATAAAAAATCTTGATTTAAAGGGAAAGAAGGCACTGGATGATTATTATAAATACCTTGCAAGCGATAATAACAGTGTCAGGTACTGGGCTGTAGTTGGAATTCGTACCCTTAGCGAAACAAAACAGGAAAAGGAAAAAGCACGGCAGAGATTTACCGGACTGATTTCAGACCCATCGCCAATAGTAAGAATTGAAGCCGCATTTGGCTTATGTGAATTGGGCGATTTCGATGCAGGTATTCCGGTACTGAAAGCGGCGTTGGAACATGAACAGGAATCAGTAAGATTATATGCTTTGAATCATTTGGACAAAATGGGTGAAAACGCCAAATTGGCTTTTCCATTGCCTGATATCCCCGAAGGTACGGCAGGTCATTATTCAAACCGTATAATCATCCGCATTTACAAACGTTTGGGCATTTCACCCGAAGACATGAAAAATATAACAGCCCGGCAAAGGCAGGAAATACAGAAAATTTATGATTCTGTAATCCTAAATCAGTCGTGGGATTATGGATTTTAAAGTAATAAATAGGATTTAATATCAATTACAATGAAAAGTCTAAGGTGTTGTTTATTCCTGATTCTTTGTTCCCTTTCCATTGGATTTAGCAATGGCCAAAATCTGAAGCAAAAACCTAATATCATCATCGTTATGACTGACGATCAGGGTTATGGGGAACTCTCTGTACATGGTAACCCCATATTAAAAACCCCTGAGTTGGACAAATTCCACAGTGAAAGTATAAGATTTACTGATTTTCATGTAGCCCCTATGTGCACACCCACCAGGGGACAATTGATGACAGGAATAGATGCTGTAAAAAACGGAGCCTTGAATGTCAGCAGTGGAAGAACTTTACTGCGAAAAGACATTAAAACTATGGCGAATTACTTTCAGGAAAGTGATTACAATACCGGTATATTTGGCAAATGGCATCTGGGCGATAATTATCCATACCGTCCCGAGGATAGGGGTTTTGACGAGACACTTTGGTTTCCTTCCTCCCATATTGGGTCTGTACCTGATTATTGGGGCAATGATTATTTTAATGATATTTACATTAAAAACGGAATAAGACAGGAAGTCAAAGGCTACTGCACCGATGTATTTTTTGATCATGCAAAAAGATTTATGAAAAAATCAGCAGAAAACGAGCAGCCGTTTTTTGTTTATCTTCCGACCAATACTCCTCATCAGCCTTTTTATGCCAAACCTGAAGATGTGGAGGAGATGGAAAAGATTATTGAAGAGTCTGAATTTTCCGGCATGGATTCTCACCTTAAACATGATTTGACCAGGTACCTGGCCATGATAAGTAACATCGATCAGAATGTAGGAGATCTTCAGGAATTTTTGAAGAAAAACAAGCTGGAGGATAATACCATACTTATCTTTCTGACAGATAATGGCAGTACATTTGGACCTGAATATTACAATGCGGGGATGAGGGGAAAGAAAACCCAGTTATATGAAGGTGGACACCGTGTTCCTTTATTTATTAAGTGGCCGGATGGCAATTTGATTGCTCCCCGCGATGTGGACGGGTTAACTCAGGTACAGGATATCCTGCCAACATTACTGGAACTTTGTGATATTCCGGTGGGTAGTAATGATAAATTTGACGGGATCAGCCTGGCTCCGGTATTAAAAGGCAAAACAAAAGTTGATCCTGAAAGGATGTTTTGTGTCAATTTCAGCAGGATGCCTTTCTTTTTAAACTATCCGACACCTTATGCCAACTCCATAATAAAAAAGTCTGATGCAGGGGTATTGTGGAAAAACTGGCGGTTATTAAACCAAAAGGAATTGTATAACCTGGCGGAAGATCCGCTCCAGGAAAATAATGTCATTGAACAACATCCCGAGGTAGTGGAAAAGATGGAAGCCTTTTTGAATAAAAACTGGGAGGAATCTAAAAATGTGGTAAATCAGCCGCAAAGGGTTATTATTGGATCGCCAAATGAAAATCCATCCTTGCTGACAGCCTGTGAATGGCTGGATGTGTTTCTGGATCAGCAAATTCAGGGAGTTAGGGGAGAATATAAAAACAGCTATTGGCTGCTGGAAGTAGCCGAGCCCGGCAAGTATTCCTTTTAACTCAGGATGTGGCCAAAAGAAAAAAA
>CAZQOV010000209.1:0-3399 GCA_964595055.1 uncultured Bacteroidaceae bacterium
TAATTGGCGTGAAGGATCGCGGTACGCCCAACAGGATCAACAGAGGTCAGTGTGGCGCGATCTTCAAAATCGGCGGCATATCCCGGATCGTAACTCAGGACAAAGGTGTGCAACTGTCCTTTGTCCAGACCGGTGCGAAAATAAACCCGGGCTTGCTTAAGATGTCCCTGGTTGTCGGTTTCCACATCACCCAACTGATATTCCATAGCCTGACCCTCTTTGGTCAGTTTGAGATGCCGGGCGGGAAAGGTACCCGGGAACCCAATCTCGTAACTGATCAACTCCTCCGGGAAAACAAAGCGTTTCATGTAATCGCGCAATTCAATGGTTTTGCTCCAGGTTATTTCGGGATCGGAATAGGTTTCCCCTAATAACTCCCCGATCTGACACGAAGTGATATTGCTTTCTTTACTATCGCCTGCCCTGTTAGCATCAATTCTGAAGCTATGCCCCAAAAGGATTAATACTATAAATAAGTTGATTCTGTGTTTCATGTTATAATATATTTTGATATCTTATTTTGATTTTTAGGAATAGTAAAACGCGCAAATTTGAAGAAGGCAAAACCCGGTTATAGTGCAGAAACTATTATTTTTTATAAAAACCAGGAACAATCATAACCACCCTTTTTGCTTTAATTCCTCCTCAAATTGCTGGCGGATTTGCGGTGCAATTTCTGTATCGATGACCTGTCCTTCACTATTTTTATCTATATGCCAGGCACCTTCAATTGGCTCAGTAGAAACTATATATTGATATTTTTTAAGTTGGGATGCCAGTTTAAGTTGTTCCTCTTGCGTCAATTCAGGTGCAATTTCAAAGACATCGTATGGAAGACCATAGTCAACTGCCCAGACCTCTAAAAACTGCTGAAGTTTCCAATCGGCAGGATTCCGGAGTTTGTTTTCCCAATGACTGGATAATGCCCAAGCTTTGTATGAACGTATCACAGCGAGTTCGGCTTTTGGTTTGGGTGGGGGAGATTCCTTTAGTTTTCTATGAAATTTGGCTGCCTGCTCCCAGCTGTCAGGTCTAGCTTCGGGAAATGTATTTCCGTAACCCAACCACATAATTGCGTCAACTCCCTGCTCCCATTGTTCCTGAGCCATTCGGTCTACATCCTCAGGGGATATATGCTGAAGTCCGTCTTGTCCGCCGTAGGTATGTGCCTGCATCCAAGGTATCAGTAACCGGTCGTATCGCCTGGCTATTCCAGCGCAGTAGCTCATATCTCTTGGTATGTTTTTACCATAACCGCTACCACCTACAGGATAAGGGTCCAGGTGAACAATATCCATATTTTGTGAAAGAAGTTCCTGTCCGCTTCCGTCGTGGTCATTTGAGAGGTGAAATATCCCCATCCTGGTCTGATTCCGAAACAGCATTAACTCAGGTGCTACTTTGTTTAATTCATCCTGTACAATGGCAGCCAGGTTAGCGGTTCCTTCATGCAGTGTATACATCCACCAGGCATAAGCATTTGTCCCGTAAATTTCAGGAAAGCCCCATGTTCTGGGATATTCAATTATGCCGGCATGTTTATAGAAAACTTCAATTGAACTCTGGCTGTATTCCCAGAGAGGATAATTTACTGCAGGACCATTCAGGTGACTGGTGATGTAAAAACATTCATCACCAAACCGAGCAGCGAGGACTGTTTTGTGTGGGAATTCCCCATTGTTAGCATCAATCCACGGGTCTAATCGGTTTTTTACCTGATATCTCAGTGCATTTTGAGTGTTTTCTGACCATGCACTGACATTGCCGCGCCCGAAAATCCAGTATTGATTTGTTCCTTTATATTCCCAATAAACAGCAATTCCAACATGATCAAGCATTGCATTATCCAAGCCGGAAAGGTCAAAAGATATCTTGTAAAGTTTCCGATTCGTGATCTCACTACTCTCAGGCATGTCTGGGCTGTAGCTGTCAATTTGAAGTTTTGTGCCCTCCGGAGCCAGTGATATTTCGGCTGATATAATTTTCAAATGTTGCTTGCCGTCGAATGGTTTTTGAGGTACAATTATCTCAGCTTTTACAGGTGCATCGATATCTGGAAAATAATGGCCTATTCTTTCTGTATCTTTCGGTTCACCTGTTCCTCCGCTACCGAGGGTATAAGGAAAACCCTTGCTATATACAGGCGGCTCAATTATTATTTCATGTTTTGATGGGGTAAAGGTAAATAGATGGCGATCAATTGCTTTGCCAAGATAAACCCCACCAATCAGTCTGGCCGGTTCCGGTTCCAGTCCTGCTGATTTAACCATATTTAAGTGTTCAGTAATATCCGGTAAGCTGATGTTATATTTCATGCCGGTTCTTTGAGCAATTTCCAGGGCCATTCTGGCATCTTCTGCATTTCGGGCATTATAGCTTATAAGTCCAATACCATGAGCTTTTAAGTCTTCTATATCCTCCTCCAATGACTTGACTTTTCGATAGCTTGTCCAGGCCATAGGCCATTCAGGGTGTCCGGGTCTGACTTTACCCGAATTTTCCTCATTACATGAAACCAGATATAGTAAAGCCACTGCAGCTATAATAATTATTGACCTAAAGTTTGATTTTTTCATATGGGGGATCTCCGTTAACAGTTAATAAATTTTGTACTTACGAACATTAATTACCAAAAAAAATAACTTATTTCAATTTTACTACCATTCGACTTTACTTATTATTTTCGGAGCCAATGGCGTGGGAAAGGTCAATCCGTCAATATATCCAAGCCATTTTTCAGCATTTGTTCCAAAATCCTCAGATAAAATTGAGTTTAGTTCCTCGCGAGCATAATTTGCCAGCAGATAGTGTTCATCGTTCAGGTATTTCAATAATGCATCGAACCCTTGTCTGGCGCCACAACGAGCTAATGTAGATGCAATTCTGCTTTCCAGAATGGCGGGGAATATATTCTGTGTAGCAGTCTCTGGTAAGTTGGTTACATTGCAACATATATAGGGATCATCCAGGAATCTGCTCAGACTGCTAATGGCCATCTTATCAGGCATTCTTTCAATAGCAAAACAGATATTTATAATGCGGTTATAAAATGGAATTAGAGTCCAGTCAATCCTGCCATTTTTATATTGGTTATCAAATTCAACAGGTGGATTATTTAGCTTCAGGGAATCCGCTATTGTCAGTATCGCGGGAATCACATCCGGGTCTCCGCTTAGCCCTAGTAATGCAATATCTTGGTTTAAAGGCCAGTAAGGAGTATTCATGTCTTCTGGCTGGTGTTCCCGGGGTAAAAAGCTTTCTTCTATCTCCTTTTCTCGAAGTGTTTTCATCTCATTCAAAAGGAAATCGTTACCCATGGAATTACCAAACCATGCCAATGCTTTTGCAATTCTAAGCTTCACTTCATTGTCACTATTTGATTTATACTCCCGTTTTAGT
>CAZQOV010000210.1:0-3394 GCA_964595055.1 uncultured Bacteroidaceae bacterium
GCTATGTTTTTGTGTAAAATGATAAAAAAACCCGGTATTGCCTCAGAGGAATACCGGGTAGTAAAATTACAAAGGTTTTTCAGGATAAGTCAACAAACTTGGCGATGCTTTCAATGAATGTCAGGGGAACCACCTGGGGTTGATTCTGATCCTTGCATTTTGCTACCACCAGTTCAACCCTTCCTTTGCCCTGTTCTTTCTGTTCGCGGGCAAAAAGATCACTCCGGTGCAGGAACATCACCACATCGGGAACCTCGCTGATAAACACCGGCAGGTCCTTCAGTTCAGGAAGCGAGCCGGCTCCGGAGGTATAGCTGCCGGGCAACTGCGAAAAGAGGACCACCGGGATGTTCAACTCGCCCGCCAATGCCTTGATGGCCTGTACGATACTACTGAGTTCTTCATTGCGGTTTTCGGCATCGGTATTGCTGGTAAGGAGTTCCAGGTAATCAATGATGATCAGGTCAGCCTGATACTGTAGTTTTATCTGCCGGGCCTTGCGTTCCAGCTCCTCTACCGAAAGCGAAGGAGTATCATCCAGAAAGATCTTGGCCTTGGCAATACTGCTTACCAGCGAAAGCATGTGATCGCGCTCGCTGGGTTTAAAGTTCCCTTTTTGGATTCTATTTAACGACATCCCGGTTTCAGTCTCTATCAACCGGTTGGCAATCTTACTATTCGATCGCTCAGCAGAGAAAATGGCCACCGTATTGTTGTTCTTGATGGCCAGGTTGTTGGCAATAGACAATAAAAAAGCGGTTTTTCCCATTCCGGGACGAACCGCAATACAAGAAAGCTGACCTTTCTTGAATCCGCCGATTACTTCATCCAGCGATTTAAACCCGGTTGACAGCCCGTTGGGGACCGGGTTTTCGCCGAATTCTTTTTCCAGTGCCTGATTTACCAGTTCACGGATACTGGCAAATTCAGCCACTGCTGACTGCTCTGTGATTTCTAAAGTGTTTTGTTCCATAATATGCAGTTTTAAAAACGACTACTTACTAAAGCGAATTAAAGTTATAATGGTTGGTTCACCCTGGCGTTGTCCGTCAGGATTTCACAACAGAAAAATCCATTTCAAGCTCCTCCATGAGTTCCTGCCAGGTCTCCAGCATGTCTTCATCTCCCTGCTGTGAATGCCAGTATACACGTACCTCATTGCCCCTGCGCTTATACTGGTCAAGCAGTTCCATGATTTTAAACAGATACTTTGACGAGCTGGTGTTGAAATAATTGATCTCAAAGACCACCTCCAGGGGTTTTTGATAGTTCTTCAGAACACTCTTCAGCTTGTTGATCAAAGGTTGAAAGAATTCCAAAGCATTTTCAGGATATGAGTTTCCTGAAAAACGAAGAAGTCCCTTCGAGAAATCAAACAACACAGCAAAGGTTGTTTTGGTGGGTGCGATAACGATCTCCTTCATGCAATTCTGGCTTTTCTGAATGCCTTGCCGGTCATTCCCGGCGGGCTTGTTTTCTCCGAAAGGATTGGACAATATAAGAAATTTTTCCAAGCAGTGGAAGGATTATCTAAAAATTTAATGCTTGTTAACAGGTGCAAATGAAGCACATACAACCTGTAGGGTCTGCGAAAAATGTTTATAGAAGTTATGTGTGATGTTGTTTGAAAAAACCCTTCTATCAGTTAACAAAATTCCCTGTTGATCATGACCCTGATTTGAACTTTTTGCTGCAGGTGTTGTTCAACGGATGTTTCAGGGTTTAATACCATAATTGTATTTTTATAATTTTGTTGCAGGAAATGCCGGAAAATCAAAACAAAAAATCTCATTCCATGACTGTTTATTCGATCAATGACCTGGAGAAAATCACCGGCATCAAGGCCCATACCATTCGTATCTGGGAAAAGCGGTATGAAGTGGTACAGCCTAAACGAACCCCTACCAATATCAGGTACTATGAAGATCAGGATCTGAAGAAACTGCTTAATATCAGCACATTAAACAGATACGGCATCCGCATCTCGCAGATCGTTAAAATGACTCCCGACGAGATCCATGAGAAGATCATGGAGATTGCCGGCCACACCAGCGATTATGAAAGCCAGATCAACCAGCTGGTCATGGCCATGATCGAACTTCATGAAGAACAATTTGACAAGATATTGTCCAGTGCTACCCTGAAGCTGGGCTTTGAGAAAACGGTGATTCACATCCTGTATCCCTTTCTGGAGAAGATCGGACTTCTGTGGCAGGTTGGAACCATCAATCCTGCCCAGGAGCATTTCGTCAGCGCCCTGATCCGTCAGAAACTCATCATTGCCATCGACGGGCAAGGTTATGCTCATCGCCCGGGTTATAAAACCTTTGCCTTGTTTCTTCCCGAGGATGAATGGCATGAACTGGGACTGCTGTTCTATAGTTATCTGATCAGGAAGAATGGCCATAGGGTTGTTTATCTGGGGCAATCTGTGCCGCTTGACAATCTGAGCGAAGTGGTCAGGCTAAGCAAAGCCCACTTTTTGTTTACCTACCTCATTGCAGGCCTGCCGGCCAAAGATCTTCCTGAATATCTCAAGAGCCTGTCAGAATCCTTTCCCGAACAAACCATCTTTGTCACCGGGGCCCAGATCCGGGATCATGACCTGGAGCTTCCCCACAATGTTGTCCGGATAAAAAACGTGATGGAATTCAAGGAAAACCTTGCTTCCCTTTCCTGATATCTTTTCTCCTTTCTCCTTTATCATTCACTGCTGGCCTGGTACCCGTTGATACTGCCAGCATTTCAGTTGATCTTTCCTCCTGATGACTCCCGGGGTGGCGGTTCTCTGTACCCTTTGTAAATACTGGTGTTTCTTTAATAGTTAAGATTATTTAACAAAATCACCCGTGTGATAAACCGGTTAATTCGCCGAATTATTGTAAATTTATACTACTAATGATGAAAATTTCAGCATGAACCGGATTTCCGAATGAATGGAATAAAAAAAAGTTGAGTTGTAAGTTGGAAGTTTGGTATTTTTTGTTTAACTTAAATTAAAAAATTTGAAACACTAAAACTCATCCCTATGACCTCTATAGAATTCAACCATAAACTGCTGGGATTGCAAAAAAACCTCAAATACTTTGCCTACACCCTGACCTCCAATTATGAGGATGCCCAGGACCTGGTGCAGGAAACCTTTTTGAAGGCCCTGACCAACCGCGACAAGTTCAGGGCCGACACCAACCTGAAAGCCTGGACCTTTACCATCATGAAAAATACCTTCATTAATAACTACCGGCAAAGTGTGAGAAACAACACCATCCTGGATAAAACCGATGATCTTTACTACCTGAACCTTTCGAAGGAGAGCAATGTTGGAATGCCTGATTCAGAATTCTACACCAAAGAGATTCACCAGGAAATCCGCAAAATTGCTGAAGAACAGCGC
>CAZQOV010000211.1:0-2495 GCA_964595055.1 uncultured Bacteroidaceae bacterium
ATTGATGGAGAACGAAACATGGAAAGAGGAGGTTTTGAATTTAAAGGAGGATTCGATTATAATCTAAATGATAAAAATACCCTGTCTATCTCAGCTGAAGCAGGTAATTCTAATTTCGGATATGGGGGGATACAAAAAATGAGAGAGTATGATGAACCTCTCAATTATAATGATTTTTATATTAATGAAAATTTTAGCGATCATTCGCGTGATTATTTTGATCTGAATCTAACTTACCGAAGTGAATTTGAAGGGGAAGGTCATGAACTTGTTGCCATGGCTTATTTTTCCAATGAAATAGGAGAGGATGGAGATATACAAATCGAATATCCGGCAGATTCCGATTATCAGATCTTTGAAGCTTTCATACCCCAAAGGATTAGAACCGGAGAGGACGGTGATGAGCAGGAATTCCGATTTGAACTGGATTATACACGTCCTGTTGGTGATAAAGGAAAGCTTGAAGCAGGATACCAGACCCGTGTTGATCAGGAGTATGAGCGTTATCTTTTCGAAGAATTTGATCCTGACCTGAATGAGTGGTTTGTCAATAATGAATTTGCCAACGGAAATGATTTTTATCGCAATATACAGGCTTTTTATTCCACTTATGGTAATTCACTGGGTAGTTTCAGGTATCAACTTGGTTTACGTAGTGAATATACTAATCGAAGAATCATAAGTGACCAGGGAGGGGAAGAATCTTTAATAAACAGATTCGATTTTTTTCCTACATTTCATTTATCCAGGACGTTTGAGAACGATCACCAGATTATGGCATCCTACAGTCGCAGGATTGACCGTCCCAGGGGGTGGTATCTTGAACCTTTCACTAATTATATGAATTCAACAACTTTGAGGAGGGGAAATCCCAATCTCGAACCCGAATATGTTAACTCTTTAGAGCTTGGTTACCAGAAAACCCTGGGAAAATCATTTATCGCATTCGAAACATATTATAAAAATACTGTAAATAAGATCGAAAGGATCATTACTCCTTATGATGTGGAAAATAACGTCATTCTTCTTAGTTATGACAATTTATCCGATGATTATTCTCTTGGGTCAGAACTTATGTTGAATTTTGCTCAGATAAAATGGCTCGAACTTAACGCCAGTGCAACTATTTATAGTTACTGGATAGAAGGTGAGATAGATGGTGTTGAAATTGATGCGAGGAGTAACAACTGGAATACCAGGTTGAATTCAAGCTTTAACATCAGCCCGAAAACAAGATTTCAGCTCACCGGATTCTATAATGGTCCCTCCGTTACAGCTCAGGGCAAAAGAAAAGAATTCTATTATGCCAGCATGGCTCTCAGGCAGGATTTTCTCGACAGAAAGCTTTCAGCAACCCTGCAGGTCAGGGATATTTTCGGTACCATGAAATATGAATTCACCAGCAACGGACAGGGTTTTGAAAGTTTTGTCCGGTTCACCCGCGAACCCCGGGTAATAATGCTATCCCTCAGTTACAAGTTGAATAATTTTAAGCAAAGAAGGGGAGAAGGCCGTGAAGGTGGAGATATGGGTGGAGATGGACAAATGTTTTAGTATCCCCTGTTTTCTCAAATACACATCATTCATTTATTTTTTTTCTCTATTCCAACGCAAATATTATGTCTTTATAGAATGTGTGGTTTTGCTTATCTTCTCATATTCACGGGAAACTTCTAAAATTTTAACATTTTTTTCCCTTTTGCCCGAATATTTCAGATTCTTTTGGTGTCAAAGAGAATGAATATTAATTATCCAAAAGAAAAATTCATCCATGAAAAAGATTATAATGATTTTTACTCTTTTTGCCATCCTTATTAATTTACATGCACAACCAGGCGCAGGCAGACGGGAGGCAATGATGAACGCCAGGGAAGGAAAACTAACCGGGACAGTAATTGACGCCAGGGATAACTCACCAATGGAATTTACGTCGATAGCCCTTTACCACAGCCGCGATTCCAGCCTGGTAACAGGAAGTATTTCAGGTCCGGATGGTAGTTTTACCATGAATGAACTCCCCTACGGAAAGTTTTATCTTATTGCGAATTTTATGGGTTATGACAAAACTTCCATGAATGAAATTGTTATTACTCCACGACAGAAATCAGTTGATGCCGGAAAAATTCTTCTTAAACAATCAACCAAACAGCTTGATGAAGTTGAAATTGTTGCTGATCAGGCCCATGTGCAGTATAAGATTGATAGAAAGGTTATTAATGTGGGACAGGATATTAATGCTGCCACAGGAACTGCGGCTGATGTTCTCCAGAACACCCCCTCGGTTTCTGTGGATATAGATGGAAATGTAAGTCTCCGCGGAAATGAGAATTTTACAGTGCTTATCGATGGTAAGCCCACACCTCTTTCCGGAAATGACGCTCTCCAGCAAATACCGGCAAGCGCTATCAGGCATATTGAGCTTATAACAAATCCTTCTGCCAGGTTTGATCCCGACGGCATGGCAGGTATCATTAATGTTGTTTCAAAAAAGCTGT
>CAZQOV010000211.1:2505-3384 GCA_964595055.1 uncultured Bacteroidaceae bacterium
AACGCCAAGATTGGAACGGGTGATAAATACTCCGGTGATTTTCTCCTGAATTATAGGAATGATAAGTTCAATGCTTATGCAGGAGCTACTTACCGTGATGAAACCTATCATGGTGAAATGTATTATTTAAAGGAACTCGGAGAAGGGGAGGATAAGCGCTATGACGAACTTAACGGAACCCGCAACAGGATAAGAACAGCTAAGGAAGTTAAAGGAGGTTTTGATTATAGTTTTAATGAAAAAAATATCCTTGGCTTTTCTGCTGAAATAGGATCGCACGAATTCAGTTCCGGCGGATTGCAAAAACAACGCTTATATGATGATGATTTTACGATAGACCGCTATTTGCTTTCTGATAATTTCAGTACCCACGGGGGCGATTACTACAACCTGAATCTCAATTACACAAAAAAGTTTAAAGGAGAAGGCCATGAACTTGTTTCTTATGTTTCTTATTCCAATCACGAGGGAAAAGACTCAGACAGACAGGTAGAATATGAGACAAATCCCGATTTTATAATTGATGAAAGTTTTACTCCGCTTAGCATCAGAACTGGTGAAACCGGAGATAATTATGAATTCCGGGGCCAGGTAGATTATACTCGTCCTATTGGGGATGACGGCAAACTCGAGGCTGGTTACCAGGCCAGGATTGATGATGAGAAAGAATATTATCTTTTCGAAGATTTTGATCCTGATTTGAATGAATGGTTCACCAATGACGTCTTTTCAAGCTCAACAGATTTTTACCGTAACATTCAGGCACTTTATGCCACTTATGGGAATAAGATTGGAAATTATCAGTATCAGCTGGGTTTGAGAGGTGAATACACCGATCGCAGGATATTAAATAAAGAATCGGATGAACCACTTACCATT
>CAZQOV010000212.1:0-3364 GCA_964595055.1 uncultured Bacteroidaceae bacterium
CCTGAAATCGTTGGTGCTTAATGATACATCAGCGAGTATTTTAGAAATTACCGGGATCTTAGCGGTTTGAAAATCTCCTATAAAGCGCAGTGTTATATGAAAATTATCAGTTTTTACCCATCGGATCTTTTCCTTATCCAGTTTCTTTTTTATATCCATAAGCATATCTGAAAAAACCGGATCCGGAATAAATTTAATGGCAATAAATATTCTCTTGAGGGAATTATGATCTAATGACATATTCAAATATTATCAAAATTCATATTTTTTTATTATATTACAGCTTCAGAACCAAATTAGAAAGTATTATGGCTAATTCAAAAAAAATTGCAATCGTTTTATCAGGATGTGGCGTATTCGATGGTGCTGAAATCCATGAAGCAACTTTGAGTATGTACGCCATTGCAAAACAAGGAGCAAGTTATGAGATCTTTGCTCCTGATATTGAACAGCATCACGTGATCAATCACATTACCGGTGAAGAAATGAATGAAAAAAGAAATGTATTGATCGAATCGGCAAGAATTGCCCGGGGAAATATTCAATCTCTTGATAAATTTAAAGCTGAAAATTTTGACGCATTGCTTTTTCCGGGTGGATTCGGAGCAGCAAAAAACCTTTCATCATGGGCATTCGACGGTCCGGAGGCTACCATAAATCCTGAAGTTGAAAGATCCATAAAGGAAATGGCGGATGCCGGAAAACCCATAGGAGCCCTTTGTATCTCGCCGGTTTTGCCCGGGAAAATATTCGGTGAACCTGAACTCACCATCGGACAGGATAAAGACACTATCTCAGCCCTGGAATCTCTTGGAGTAAAACATACAGAAACCTCACATGGTGAAGTGGTTGTAGACGAAAAATACAAGCTGGTTACTACTCCCTGTTATATGCTGGATGCCACTATCGACCAGATTGGAACAGGAGCGGAAAATGTGGTGAAAAAAATTCTGGAAATGATAGAGAAGAGTGATCGAGGTGACCGGTAATCAGTAATCGGTAATCAGTATGACCTTTCATAAATATGGTTGACACGAAGTTTACAGTATGCACCAATAGACAATACCAGAATAGACTGACAACCATGCCAATTCCCGCACCACGAAAGCCCTAACGTTCATGCCGAAGGCGTAAACCCTACCACCACCCATTCCCGGTGGTCCCTAACGACCCGTTCCCGGCGGGTCCCTAACCTCTTACAGTTGTCCCGATTCAATCATCAAAATAATATCCTCAATCAATTCATCTTCCCCGCCGGGATCATATTCGGATTTGAGGGTGGAACCGAAAACCCTTGCAATGGTCTGCCAGAATATGGCTGAAAAATTACCTTTCATTTCTTTCAGAACCTCATATGTTGTGTTCCCTGTTTCGCGATCGATTAACTTAATGAGTATTCTGCCCTGGGAAATTGTTAAATGCTTGACTTTGTCCTCAAATTCATCACGAATTTGCTTTTCCACCTTATTTACATACCTTTTTCTTTGAATTTCCGTGGGCATGCCTGCAAGTTTTTGATCCAGATCCTTAAGAATATCCCCGGCGGTTTTTGCATAAGGATAGGCAGCCTTAACATTTCTCACAAGCCGGCGATAACGCCAGTATTGCCATCTGTTATCGAATTTGCGGGCAGGATATATCTTTACCTCCGGAATATCGGAGATCAAAAAAGTGTCTCCCTCAATAATCACAGACTTCAAGACATGGGTCTTTGAATCAGCCTGATTTTCCTGAGCATAAAGCAATCCCGCTGGAAGGATCAATGTTAATATGAAAATGACTCTTTTCAAGATTCCCTTTTCACTCTTAAACGAAAAAATCTACATCTTAGTTTTCCAAATTTCGTAAAAATGCAGAACCAGGTAAAGAGAAGTAATAAAAAAAGCTGCTCCTGTCACAGAAGCAGCCCGGTCTCACTTTCTTGCATTAAGGACTAATTAATGTTATAAGAAAGGCTGAGAGAATAAGTTCTTCCTCTGAAATATTCCTGAATGATGAATTCATTATCTTTATAATTTAACACCCTTCTGTTTGCCGAATTGAGAATGTTCTTAATATCGAAGCTGATTGTAAATCTATCTTTGATTCGTTTTTTCGCCACAAAGTTCAGTAATCCTGAAGGGCTTTCATAAATATCGGGAGTTCCTCTCTCACTTATTTCGGTAAGACGGGGACCGAAGAGATTATAGGAAAGACCACCGTCAATTCCCTTTTCAATATTTGTATAACTCAGGTTAAGGTTTAAGAGATAAGGCGATTGACCCTGGAAAGGACGTATTGGTTCCTTAAACTCAGGGTTCCTGTCGGAAATAATTTCAAATTCCTCCGGATCGATATCAACT
Source organism: uncultured Bacteroidaceae bacterium (assembly GCA_964595055.1). GTDB lineage: Bacteria > Bacteroidota > Bacteroidia > Bacteroidales > CAYRTD01. Next base: position 2,343 of record CAZQOV010000212.1, read on the forward strand.
TTTGAGTGAATCAGGGAGAGATTTGCTGCAAATTTCATATCCCTAAGGACAGGACTCAGGAATTCGAGGTCCTTTCTCAGTTCAAATTCCAGTCCATACACAAGAGCTTCCGGAACATTAACATATTTAATCTGTGGATTCCCCGCAGTAAGAATATATTGTTTAATTATTGGGTTATCAAAATTTTTATAATATCCGCTAACAGCAAACAACTCACCGGGAGATGGATACCATTCCCATCTAAGGTCGTAATTATCTATCAGAGTTCTCTTAAGGCCCGGATTACCATTAACAATTACTCCTCCGATAAAGTCAAAGGAAGCAAATGGAGCCATCTCCCTCATATTGGGCCGGGCAAGTGTTTGGGTGAATGATCCCCTGATCTTCATTTCAGGTATGATCGAATATATAATATTTAATGAAGGTAACAGGTCACCTTTAATAATCTCACCATAATACTGAGCTTTATTTATCGAGTCAACAATGAAATATCTTGCACTGCGTGCATACATTTCAGTGGTTTCATATCTTGCCCCCCCCATCACTTTCAATGAAGGTGTGAAATTAAGGCTGATCATGACATAGCTTGCGGTAACATTTTCACCACCTGTATACTGGTTTTGTGCTATCGTTTCATCGGTAAGGTAATTTCCGAACGACCATCGCGATCTGGCAGAATCATAACCGGTTATTCCTGTATTTGACTCACTGAAATAAATATCGGGATTTCCCTCATAATTTAGTCCTGCATTGAACTTATTAACAATCTGGTAACGGTTCTCTTTAAAATCTCTTTGCTTATTACCATAAAATGCCCCGAATTTGATTTTATTGGAAGCTCCCGATGACTGAAGAAAAGGCACCGTTATATCGATCTTAGCCTGTAACTGGTCATCAATAAGATCTCTGTAATAATGATACGGAAGGTCATACTCTGAAGAGGAAATATAGTATAAAGTATCATTCTCCCCTGGAGTATAATCATTTGCAAAATACCGGAGATCAGGCTCCTCCTGCATCGA
>CAZQOV010000213.1:0-3363 GCA_964595055.1 uncultured Bacteroidaceae bacterium
CGGTTGATATAAAAGCTCAACATCATGAACCGTCGCATCAAAACCATACCTGTCCGGAATGATATCGGTACCCGATAATACCTTAGCCCCGTTATCACTGCGTGTAAGATCCAGGGCTTGAAAGAATTTTTTCCCTGCAAGAAAGCTTTTATCTTTTTCTAATAGCTTTTCAGCCTTTTGATTGCTGAAAATAACCTGCATATCACGGTTCAGAAGGAGAACCCCGGTTTCAATATTATTGATTAGTCTTCTTGATATTGCTTCGCTCTGAAGAATCTTCTCTTCAACTTCCCTCAATTTAAGCCGCTCATTTTTGTGTTCCATGGCTAATAAAACAGAGGGGTTTAATCTGAAAATATGTTCCTTGAGCACATAATCCCATGCCCCTTTTTTTATGCAGTTCGCTGCCGTTTCTTCATCCAGAGAACCCGTTACGATAATAATCGGAAGAAAAGGATAATGCTCACGAACATAATTTAAGGCATCCAGGCCATCAAATCCGGGAAGATTATAGTCGGAAAGCACAATGTCAGGTTGAAAACTCTCAATTAAAGATTTGAACTCTTTTTCCTTCGCAGTAGATTTAACCTGGGCTTCCGGATATTCTTTCTGTAGTTCAGCAATATTGATCTGGATGTCCAGTGGATCATCCTCAAAGATCAATACCTTAAGGCCATTGATGCTCATTTCTTATGAATTGAAAATAAAATCATCTAATTGCCTGAAAAATAGTAAAACCCCTTTATTTTAAAAACGGTATACTATTTTATCCTCTAATTCAGAATGAATCTCAACAAGAATTTCAGGGCTTTCTGTAAGCCTTATTACGCATTTCAGTGAGAAAAGTTTAACCTATCAGAAACCGAGTTTTATTCCGGCCATAAAATGAATTCCGGCCTGAGGATAAAATCCATCAATGACTTGTTCCTCACCTCCGGAAAAATAGCGATAAACCCAGGCATTGGATTCGTACTTATGATCCGTAAAATTCGCAATTAACAGGTTAAAGCTGAGTTCTTCTGACCATTTCACAGGGAGTTTATAGTCTATCAATAAATCATTTATGAAGTAGGGATCAAGTTTCCTGTCCTCCGATTCGGTATTGTCGATATACTGCTTTCCAACATATTTTGACTGTAGATTGATTTCCATATTCTTTAGCAAATGGAACCTGAATATACTTGAACCTACTATCTCCGGTGAAAAGGCAATATCAGTATCCCCGTGTTCTTCCCGGATCTGAATTTCTTCCGTGCCGGTTTCATCATAAGAGTAATCCCAGTTGTCGGTATAACTAACCATATCTTTTATTCTGTTCCGGCTCAGCGTTAGATTTCCTTCCCACTGGATGGTACGGCTAAATCTCACTCCTCCTGAGAGTTCCACCCCCAGACGATAGCTGTCTTTAACATTTGTCATTATAGGAGATCCGACATCATTGATCTCACCGGTTAAAACCAGCTGATCATCGTAACTCATAAAGTAAAAATTAATATCCGACCTGAGATTATGCAACTGAAATTCATATCCCAATTCATAATCATATAAAGTCTCATGCACAGGGACCGGCCTGTTTGGATCAGCATCCACAAAATTCGTTCGATTGGGTTCCCTGTTGGCTACAGCAAAAGAAAAATACATCCGTTGATTTTGAACAGGTCGATAATTGACCCCAACTTTCGGATTGAAAAAGAAAAAATTGTGTTGCTGAGTGATATTCCGCTGATCATCATCTATCCCCTCAATTGTATAGTGAATTCCCCTGGCCTGAAAATCAGAATAAAGCCGCAATTGATCAAACAGACGGTAATTAAGCCTGGTATACAGGTTATAATCTATTTTATCCCCTGTATTCTCATACCATCGGTGACCTATTTCAGAAATACCGGCATAACGAGACCATATTACCTCTCCAAAATGATCTCCAATGTACTGATTTGCACCTCCTCCAAAATTCAGATCAAATTTATCCTTATTCATATTCAGAGAAAAAACAAGGCCATAATAATCATTGTCCAGCCATTTTTGCCGAATGAGATCCGTTTCGGTGATTACACTATCTCCAATGAAAATGTTGGGTAACAAATACTCAGCCAGTGATTCATCTTCTTTATATTGCTCATAATATCCGGATCCTTTCGTATAATGAAGGGTTGAGTTAAACCAAAGATCAGGGGTAATTTCATGGGAAAAATGCAAGTGATAATGATCCTGACGATAATTATCCGTCTCATTGTCGTAATACTGTACCTCCCCATTTTCATCGGTATACATACCAATACCATTGTACCGCCGGTTCTCACTCAGCATATAACCGGGAACTCCGTCCCAGGCCTGATAGGTTTTTTCATTGCCCATCATTAAATTGAACTTAACGATGGTTTTATCAGAATAATGACCTGCCGATAAAAATAAGGACTGAAGATCAGCCTCTGCCCTATCTATAAACCCATCACTATGAATCTCTGATAACCTGAGATCAAATGAGAATCTGTCATTGATCATTCCTGATCCCAGATTTAAGGAATTCCTCCGGGTATTAAAACTACCGTAAGAACTGTTGAGGCTGGCATAAGGCAGATTTTTTAAATTGCTGGTTTTAAAATTTAAACTGGCTCCAAAAGCTGCTGATCCATTTGTTGAGGTTCCAACTCCTCTTTGGATTTGCACATTCTCAACCGAAGAGGCAAAATCGGGCATATTAACCCACCACACACCATGCGATTCCGCATCATTAACAGGAACTCCATCAATGGTAATGTTAATCCGGTTTGCATCTGTACCACGAATACGAAAACCCGTGTAACCCACACCATGACCGGCATCAGAACTGGCTACCAGAGAGGGAGTATGCATCAAAACAAAAGGAATATCCCTGATAATATTTCTCTCCTCTATTTCCTCACGGTTAACGATGGTAGATGTAACCGGATCATTTTGACCGGCCCTGACTCCTCTTACAATCACCTCCTCAACAAGATAAGGGGTTCTTTCAAGGCTAAAGGATAAAGACAAATCCTCTTCAATCACAACCGGACGGGTGAGGCTCTTATAGCCAACATACGAAACCTTTACCGTATAGGCCCCGCCCTGAATATTCTGAAACACAAAATTCCCGCTTTTATCCGTAACCGTTCCCAGGTAATTATCGGTAAATGAAACATTCGCTCCGATCAGGGCATTCCCCTCCTCATCGGTAACTTTCCCGCTAAATTCATATTGTCCGTTTAGCTGCAATACCATAAATAATGATATCACAGACATCATCCATGTCTTGTACATAATTATTAAATTTTAATAAAAAGGTGTTTCAATTGATTTCTCCAAATTTCCCTTCGCCGGAATTACCCGGATCAGGTTCTA
>CAZQOV010000214.1:0-3307 GCA_964595055.1 uncultured Bacteroidaceae bacterium
AAATTATAAAAGGTGGAGAATCGGTAACTTTTCATCCGCCATACAGGGAAGATGATGTAATTGTATTACTTAAAAAATTATGATGAAATGAAAATGATTAAAAAGTCAATTTGTTTTTGCGTATGTTTTCTAAACATTTCTCTGCTTACATGGGAGCAGGAAAATGCTATACAAATTTATTCGGAAAACCCGTATTACTGGGCATACAAGGGTAAGCCCGTATTGCTGCTCGGAGGTTCGGACGATGACAATGTATTCAACTGGCCCGACAGGCAAAAGGTACGGGAGCAACTCGAATTGCTGGCCAGTGCAGGCGGCAACTATGACAGATGCACCATGAGTGGCCGGGATAAAGGAAATGCAAGACCTTTTTTGCTTCTTGATAACGGCAAGTATGACCTGGATCATTGGAATCCGGAATTCTGGGACCGGTTTGACTTTTACCTGGAAGAGTGCAGGAAAAGAGATATCATAACACAGATTGAAATATGGGCTACCTATGACATTATCAACCCTTCCTCCCCATTCAATCCGAAAAATAATATACAACAGGACATGAGAAGATCAACCCTTGATTATTCGGATTCGAAGAACAGGCGTTTATTGTTTTACAGCACGGTTCCTGCACTTAACAACGACAGGATAGCATTGAAGTACCAACAAAAATTTATTGACAAAATATTGGAACATGCGTTCAGGTTTGACAATGTGCTTTATTGCATCGACAATGAATATGGATGGGGGATGCCGGAGGAATGGTACGAATACTGGGCAGAATACCTTCAGGAAAAGGCAGCCGCGTCAAATAAAGATATCCATATTACAGAGATGAACCAGATTGACTGGGATTTGCTGTTAAAACTGAGAGACAACACCCCGCTTACTGCTGAAGACAAGGCAAGGCTGGGCGATGGAAACCCCGTACTCACTGTCAAGCACAAAAAGATGTACAGCAATACAGAGTTGTTTTCTTACATCGATATTGGTAACAGTATGGGCAACTCTTCTCCCGATGAACATTGGAGACATTTGCAATCTATCCGCGATTTTATCATGGATGAACCCCATCCGATGAATAACACCAAACTTTACGGGGCCGATTACAATTCCTTCTGGCCGGGCCAGGAGGCGGTCAATAAGTTTTGGAGAAACCTGATAGGCGGATGCGCCTCGGTAAGGTTTCACCGTCCGCCGGCCGGACAGGGTCTGAACGAAGCGGCTCAAAACAGTATCAGGTCAGGGAGGATTTTTGAGAAGTATGTTAAGCCCTGGGAATGTGAGCCCCGGATGGATATAATAGCAGACAAGGGCGACCACGAGCTTTACGTCATGGCCAAAGAGGGCGGCCAGATTGCGTGTCTGATTCCAAACAAGATCACAGAAAATGACTGGATCAAGTTGAAACTGGTACAGGGAACCAGGTATGACATTATGTGGGTGAACCTGGAGACCGCGGAGGCAAGAGTGGTAAAAGAAAGGCATTCAAGCGCCAATTGGATTGCCTTTAGTCCGCCGGAATTTGTATATGGCAGCTCGGGGCTGGTTATTTTTTACCTGTCAGAAGATTAAATCAGATTAATCAACTTTCTGGTAAATGGTTTTTGTACTGCTTATAAATTTTAAAAGTTATGAAACGAATATGCTTGCAGAAAAGCACAAATACGGATGAACAAATTGCATGTGAGTTCCATCCGGAGGATATCTTGTATAAAAGGATAAAGATGAACCAGCAGTAAATCAGTAATTAAAAAATTTGTACGGATGAAAAAGTCAATTTGTTTTTTCCTGTGTTTTCTGAATCTTTCTCTGCATTTGCTGGCACAAAATTCTGTCGTACAGGAGAGGCCTAACATCATTTTGTTTACAGCAGATCAGTTGATCCCGATGATGACCGGACCGTATGGTGATGATATTGCCATAACACCTAACCTGGATAAACTTGCTGAAGAAGGGGTGACTTTTGAAAATGCCTACTCGACATGTCCGGTTTGTGTTCCTGCAAGATACTCTTTACTTTCAGGTATGTATCTTGCTACCAGTGGCGCATATGACAATGGATCCATGTTGCGCTCCGGCATACCTACCCACAACGATTATCTTAATCTGGCAGGTTATGAAACTACCCTTTCGGGGAAAGCTCATTTTATCGGACCTGACCAGTTGCATGGATTTACCAGAAGGTTAATGACGGATATTTATCCGACAGAAATGAAATTCATGCCGCAACGTACTCCACAGAGTAATTTCAAAGACCTTCACCCTAAACCTATTGCAATTGATTACATTGGTGAAAATGTGGGGCCCACCCAGGAAGATATGGAACTTGATTACGATGAGCGTGCCATTTTCCATGCTATTCGTTATTTAAGCGAAAAAAGGACAAAACCCGGGTATTCGGCACAGGAAGAACCCCCAAAACCGGGTAAAGTGCCTTTTTTCCTGCATGTTTCAATCAACAAGCCGCACGAGCCGTTTTTTGCCTATCAGAGACATTGGGATCTATATGAGAATGCAGATATACCTATTCCGCAATATCCGGATAATTTGGAAGAAATGTACACTTCGATGGATAAAGCGCTAAACACGCTACATGGCGTGGATCGGGTTGATCTGAAGAACCCTGAAAGCCTCAGAAAAGTGCATCGTGCTTATTATGCCTGCGTGTCTTATGTGGATGAAAAACTGGGTGAAGTTATAGCTGCCCTGGATCAGTTTGGTTTAAGGGACAATACCATACTTATATTCCTTTCCGATCATGGAGATATGTTGGGTCACAGGGGAATGGTACAGAAACGTGTGTTTTACGAACATTCTTCCAGAATACCGCTTATTTTTAACTTTCCAAAGAATTTTCCAACAGGTGAAAAAGGTCGCCGGAACACCGATCCCGTTTCAATAGTAGATGTTATGCCTACCATGTTGGAATTAGCAGGTATTACAGATTTACTGCCTGTTGACGGCAGGTCGCTACTTCCTCAAATCAAGGGTGAAACCGATGAAGATCGGTATGTGTTCTGTGAAAATTATTCAGAAGGTGTTCTTACGCCATGTGTTATGGTAAGGCAAGGGGATTATAAGTACACTTATATACGTGAAGGTGAAGACGGGAACCCTAAACCCCAGTGGTTCAAGTGGGAAGTTAATCAACTGGGTTGGAAAAATTGGCAAGCCAATAAAACTTACGGGAAGTTGAAAGAAGACTGAAAAAACTAATTTTAAAGTAATTTGGTTTGGGAAGAATAGAAAAAGAAACCTAAACAAGGTTTGGAAGAAGGAAGTTGAATTAATAATTAAGGAAAGGTACCGA
>CAZQOV010000215.1:0-3203 GCA_964595055.1 uncultured Bacteroidaceae bacterium
CATGAAACAAAAAAATTGTGAAATCAGTTTTACAGGACATGCCCATGTAAAAGGGTTTTACCTGGTAACCCCCGAAAGATTTAAACACTACCGTTACCGGAAACTAAAATTGGAAGTTTTTCCGGCTTGTATTGGAATACAACCCGTTACAAGTCAAAATAACATCAGTGGATTTTGTATCTTTGATACTGAGCGTTTCGAACTGATGGCGATAAGGAGTTGAACATCAAAACTGAATTTTTCATTGGCCATTGATGATAGAATTTAATTTTTAAAAAATGCCCAACAACAGCCTGAACCGTTTTTTCCTTTCCATCGTCCTGCCTTCCATCCTGGCGATCGGGCTTTTTATTCTTTCAATTTTCGTTGTAATCCTGCCTTCTTTCGAGAGAAACATAATGGAGGTGAAGAAGGAAATGATCGGGGAACTAACAAATACAGCATGGAGTTTAATCGAGGAATATCATCAGGAGGTAGTCGAAGGCATGATGGAATCAGATTCTGCGAAAAACCTGGCCGCAGAGCGTGTGCAAAAGATCAGATATGGGGATGAGTATAAAGACTACTTCTGGATCATTGATATGCAACCGGAAATGATCATGCATCCTTACCGGCCTGAACTTGTAGGGAAAGACCTGACCGACTATGAAGATCCGGAAGGAAAACGATTGTTTGCAGAGGCAGCCAGGATTGCGGGGCAACGGGGACAGGGCTATATCGATTATATGTGGCAATGGAAAGACGATTCCACCAGGATCGTGCCGAAACTCTCCTTTGTGAAAGCATTTGAACCCTGGGACTGGGTGGTGGGAACGGGAATATATCTGGAGGATGTAAGAGAGGAGATTGGTATATTAAAGAACCGCATACTCAGGATAGCCTTGTTGATAACGCTCATCATAAGCATTATCCTCGGTTTCATAATACGCCAGAGCCTGAATATTGAGAATAAGAGAAAAAAGGCAGAGGATAAACTTCGTCTATCCCGCCAGAAATACAAATCGCTGGTGGAAGCCTCAACCGAGGGGACCTTGATGATACAGAAGGGGGAGATTATTTTCTCCAATATCAAGTTCAGTGAATTATGTGGCTATGATCCTTTTGAACTCCGAAAGCTCAGGTTTGAGGACCTGTTTGAAATTAGCTGGGATCAGATGGTTGAAAAATTTGAGGATCCCAAGAAATCCGTTTCGATGGAAACATCTTTAACGTGTAAAAAGGAAGGAGGAAAAGAAGTTCTGATTTCTGTTTCTCAAATACCGCATGCCGGTGAGACCGGCTATGTGATCACTGTTAAGGAGATTAGCACCGGGGAACAGTTAAAGAAAGAAAATGAATTTCTTTCCGGGGAGCTCCAGACTTCTCTTATGCTCATGGATCAGCCTGTAAAACCTTTTATTCAGGAAGTCAGGAAATGCCAGGCTCAGGCCACTATCAGGGAAGCGGCTATCCTCATGAAACGAAAAGACACAGAGGTGTTATTTATAAGTCAGGGCGAGGAAATCATCGGGGTAATCAACAACAATGATCTGAAAAACCGGGTACTGGCTGAGAATGTCAGCCCCGAAAAACCGGTGGTTGAAATCATGACCTCACCTGTATTGAAAATATCAGATAAAGCACCTGTTTATGAGGTTCTCCTTGAGCTTAAGAATCAGCGAATTTCTCATCTGCTTACCCTGAATGAGGAAAACAGGATATCCGGGGTAATTGGTTATAAAAAGCTTTTCGAATTTCAGCAGAATGTGATCAGTTTTATGATCAGGGAGATTGAAAAAGCGGAAGACACCCTGCAGATCAAAGCCACTTACCAGAGACTTCCGGCTTTAGTTCGGGTGCTTATTGAAAGCGGGGCCAGAACATCGAGCCTCACCGGGATCATTACTTCAGTAAACGATGCTGTTCATAAAAGACTGATTGAGCTGGCCATTGAAGAACTCGGCACCCCACCCTGCAAATTTTCGTTTATGGTGCTGGGAAGTGAAGGCAGGAAGGAGCAAACCCTGGCAACCGATCAGGATAATGCAATTATAACAGAGAATGGAGGTGAGGGTTTAGGCCCAGGCCTAAAAGACTATTTTCTTTCCCTTGGAGAAAAAGTGAATAAGGCTTTGCATGAGGCAGGATATCATTACTGCAAAGGAGATGTAATGGCGAAAAATCCCAAATGGAACCAATCGCTTGATGATTGGAAAAAACAATTCACACACTGGATCAACGCCAGCACTCCCAATGATATTCTGGAAGCCAGCATCTTTTTTGATTTCAGATCTGTGTATGGAGAAGAAGCGTTTATAAATGAACTCCGGGAACATGTCAATAAAATCTCAGATAACAAGGCTGTTTTTTTCTATCACATGGTGCAGGAAGTCATGAAATACAAGCCACCGGTAAATATTTTTGGTAATATTGTAGGAAGCGAATCCGAAGCAGATGAGCTCAACCTGGACATAAAGAGAGTATTATTCCCGCTGGTTACATTTATCCGGTTATATTCCATCAGGGAAAAGATCTCTGAGACCAACAGCCTGGAACGCACAAGACAGCTATTTGCCAATAATGTCATTGATCGCCAGCTTTATGAAGAGATAAGTGAAGCCTGGAGTTTTATGACGCGCCTGCGATTGAAGTCGCAGGTAAACAACATTGCTGAGAATGAGGTTCCCGGAAATAAGATCAACCTAAATTCGCTTACCCGGGTTGAACAAACCACCTTGAAAAGGATCTTCTCCGTTGTTGGGGAGTTGCAGACGAAGGTGAGGTTTGATTTTAAGGGGAGTGAGGGGTGAGAATGAGGTGAAGAGAATTGGGGTGAGATTCAGTGCCAGGATTTGAAGCTTATTCTGGAACTTCCTCATACACATTTCTTCAATTAAATCTTTTATCAGGAAACATCAACCTTTCGTAGAATTTGTCTTAAACCTGACAAAAGAAGGTGAACTGATTAAAAAAAGTACGATTTTCCGAACAAAGACACTGAATAAGACACTTAAAACAAGAAACCATCTGATTATCAGAGGGTATTTGTAGCTCCACCAGGACTCGAACCTGGATCTACGGTTTAGGAAACCGCTATTCTATCCCTTGAACTATGGAGCCATTTATTTCATTAAAAACGGAAACCGCTATTCCCTGCCCGCCAGAAAAAATGTTCAGACTTTCATTACAGTTCCGGGGCGGGTATCCCTTGAACTATGGAGCCA
>CAZQOV010000216.1:0-3200 GCA_964595055.1 uncultured Bacteroidaceae bacterium
TAGATCGAAATAAGGAAGGTTTCAGGTAACCCAAGGCAAATGGTACAGGCTAATGAAAAGCAGATCCTGGTGAAGGAATTTAATCCTGAGACGGATGAAACAGTTAAGGATTTCTACAAGGAGGAAAGCGCTAGTTATGAAGGAGTATACCTCAAACCCTTAAAGTTTAGCGTGCCGGAAGGGACTGAAAAGTTAATCATTCATCTGGAAGGACCTAACTGGATCACCTACGGTAAAGTTACAGTATATCTTCAGGGCGATGACCCGGATACTGTTGATATAATTCCCGGTAACATCTGGGGAGGAGAACCTGTACCGGTAGAAATCAAAGAAGATGGTTTCGTAGCTGTTGCACACCCGGATGCAGACTGGGACAGCATATACCGTGCGGATCATCTGGATCCATGGATTGATTTCAAGAACAAGCATAACATAGGCATCATGGTAGGTGAATGGGGTGTTTATCAGATGGCCCCGCATGATATGACCCTTGAGTGGATGGAAGATATGCTTGATGCCTGGGAGGAGCACAACCTTGGCTGGGCAATGTGGAATTTCAGAGGGTCGTTTGGTGTTGCTGATAGTGATAGGCCGGGAGCAGAATATGAAGAGATAGATGGAGTTGAGGTGGATACGGCGATGATGAGGATATTGAGGGAGGGGGTGAAATATGTAAAATGATAATAAGTTGTTATTTTTGCTGTGAAATTTTGTTTTTTAATGAATTTATTGGAATATTATCCCTGAAACAATTAATAACGGAATGTAGATATATAGTATGGCAAAAAAAGAAGGCTTAAAAAAAGAATTGGGTTTGCTGGAAGTTTTTACTATCAGTACGGGTGCAATGTTTAGTTCCGGTTTTTTCCTGCTTCCCGGCTTGGCTTCCCAATATACCGGACCATCTGTATTTTTGGCCTATCTGGTTTCGGGTATCCTTATCTTGCCGGCCATGTTCAGCATGGCAGAAATTTCAACCGCTCTTCCACGATCGGGTGGGGCCTATTTTTTTCTGGACAGGAGTTTGGGGCCCTTAGCCGGGACTATTGGTGGTTTGGGTACTTATTTTGCACTAATGTTTAAAACAGCTTTTGCCATTATTGGTATTGGGGCATACGCGGCAATTTTTTGGGACGTTCCTGTTAAAATCATCGCCATTATGGTTACCTTGATTTTTATGGTCCTGAATCTTATTGGGGCCAAACAATCGTCAGGTTTACAAAATTTCTTTGTCATATTCCTTCTGTTAGTTGTGGGAACGTTCATTATTGACGGATTATACAATATATTTTTTTCTGACCGGGTGGACCTGCCCCATGTGAATGAAAATTTTAAACCTTTCTTTACAAATGGTCTTGAAGGTATTATTATTACAGCAGGTTTTGTTTTTGTTTCTTACCTGGGTCTCACAAAAATTGCCAGTGTGTCCGAAGAAATTAAAAATCCTGAACGGAACATTCCACTTGGGATGGCGCTTTCCCTGGTTATTACAGGATTAATATATTTCCTCGGGGTTTTTGTTATGGTGGCTGTTATTGAGCCGGCCGAATTTGCCGACGATCTTGCCCCCGCTGCAACAGCAGTAAATAAACTGTTTAACTGGCTTCCGGGAAAATGGGGGTCCTACCTGATGACAGGTGCCGCAATGGCTGCCTTTGCCTCAACCGGAAATGCCGGATTATTATCTTCATCACGTTATCCTTTGGCCATGGGTCGCGATAATCTTATCCCTCCTGTTTTTTCCAAATTAGGGAAAAAAGGAAGTCCGATGTATGCCATTCTGCTTACCACATTTTTCATCCTTTTTTTCATTCTCATTTTGTCAGAACAAGGAATTGCAAAACTCGCCAGTACATTTCAAATTCTTATTTTTGTGTTTATCAACTTCTCGGTAATTGTATTTAGAAAAAGTAAGATAGAGTCCTATGATCCGGGGTTTCGCTCCCCGTTTTATCCATATATGCAGATAGCCGGAATTTTTATTCTAATGGTTTTGATCGTCTACCTGGGCTGGATTTCGATTTTGTTTTCGCTGGGTATTGTATTAATAGGAGTTGCTTGGTACTATTACTATGCACGTGTCCGCGTAAAACGTGAAGGCGCCATTTTCCACTGGTTTGCCTTGTTAGGAAAATACCAGTATACTGAACTGGAAAGCGAATTCATGAGCATCATCAAAGAAAAAGGACTGCGCCAGGGTGATCCCTTCGATGAAACAGTTATGAGAGCCAGAATTACCCATTTTGATAAAGAAACTAGCTTTATGGATCTTTTGAATTATGTATCAGGAATATTTACAGATGAGATGCATGTTAAAAAAGATGACCTTATCAATGAATTCATTAACACCTCCTCAATAGAACCAGCGCTTATTTTTCCGGAAGTTTCACTGCTGTTTGCAAAAAATGAGGGGATAGACCATCCTTCGCTGCTCATTGTGATATCCGAAAAAGGAATCAACAAACCTGTTGTAAAAAAAAGGATTGCTTCTGAAGATGCCATCAGAATATTCTTTTTCCTGGTGAACCCATTGAGCGAACCACGGCAGCAGTTGAGAATGCTTTCACACCTCATTGATATCATTGAACGTGATAACTTTCTGAACGATATGCTTAAGCTGAAAAACCATCGGGAAATAAAGGAATACCTTCTGCATAACGAACGGTATATTACCCTGCAATTAATTCCCGGCACTGCACAGGCCGAAATGATTGGTAAAAAGTTGAAAGACGTTAAATTTCCATCAAAAGTACTGGTTGCATTGTTAGAACGGGATGGTAAAACTTTCGCACCCGGGGGAAACACCGATTTACTCGAAAACGATGTACTCACTATTATTGGTGAGCCTGAATCTATAAACAAACTTTACGATCAATATAAGCACAGGTATAAATCCGAATGATATATTTTAGTTGAATCTTTTTTTTTATAATAATACAGACAATACAAAATAATGTATCTTATATTGTTATTTACACTCGCGATAATATTCGGCAATTCCTGCGATAGCCCTGCTCAATCCACGCTTGAAAAAATCAAGTCCCTGGAACTCAACGAAACTGATGGAGATATCCCTGCATATTACACTGAGGGCTTTGAAGAAAGAGCAAAAGAGACTTTAGATTTCTTACGATATTCAAAAGAATATTTCGAAGAGAATTTCCAGGTTTCCCAATTCTTTTCTTTAGCTGTTTTAGATT
>CAZQOV010000217.1:0-3175 GCA_964595055.1 uncultured Bacteroidaceae bacterium
TTGATCCGTCTTCTTTGGTCAGCTCCTCTTCTTCATATGCAGCAGAAATAACCTGCAGAAACATCCGGTCAAGACCAATGGATGTTTCAACTACATAAGGTACATAAGACTCCCGCGTTTCTGCATCAAAATATTGTATCCTTTTACCCGATAAATCCTGGTGGGCACCCAGGTCAAAATCAGTCCTGGAATGAATGCCTTCCACTTCCTTAAACCCAAAAGGAAATTTAAACTCAATATCGGTGGCCGCATTCGCATAATGGGCAAGTTTATCATGATCGTGGAACTGGTAATGCTCATCTCCAAAACCCAGGGCTTTATGCCATTTCATTCTTATGTTTTTCCAATACTCAAACCATTCCATTTCTTCACCCGGCCGGACAAAATACTGCATTTCCATTTGCTCAAACTCACGCATCCGGAAAATAAACTGGCGGGCAACAATTTCATTCCTGAAAGCTTTGCCAATCTGAGCAATCCCAAAAGGAAGCTTCATCCTCCCTGTTTTCTGAACATTAAGATAATTGACAAAAATCCCTTGTGCCGTTTCAGGTCTGAGATAAATTTTCGAAGCCCCTTCTGCCGTAGAGCCCATTTCCGTGGAAAACATCAGATTAAACTGACGCACGTCAGTCCAGTTCCGGGAGCCACTCACAGGACAAACAATTTCCGTATCCAGTATAATCTGCTTCAGTTCCACCAGGTCACTATCATTCATAGCCCTTACAAACCTCTTATTTACAGCATCAATTTTTTCCTGATTTGCAAGCACCCGGGGATTTGTCTCCCTGAATTTACCTTCATCGAAATCATCACCAAATCTTTTTTTTGCTTTGGCAATTTCTTTCTCATTCTTAGCCTGGATCTTCTCAAGATATTCTTCTATTAACACATCGGCACGGTACCGCTTTTTGGAATCTTTGTTATCAATGAGCGGATCGTTAAATGCATCAACGTGTCCGGAAGCCTTCCATACTTTCGGATGCATAAAAATTGCGGAGTCGATTCCTACAACATTTTCATTTAAGAGCACCATGGAATCCCACCAGTATTTTTTTATGTTGTTTTTTAATTCCGCTCCATACTGCCCATAATCATATACCGCAGCTAATCCATCGTATATTTCGCTGGAGGGAAAAACAAATCCATATTCCTTACAATGGGCAATCAGCTTTTTAAAAAGATCTTCCTGTGTCATAGAATAATTCAGTAATTTAAAATGAATTGCAAAAATAGGAGAAAAACTGCAGGATTGAATAAAACAAACATGAAATTATCAGAAAGATGTCAGGTTTCCCTTTAATTAACAGGAGAAAGAAGAAAAAAACAATCAAAATTTCTAATTTTCGTTTATTCGATGCAGAAATGGTATATTTGAAAGCTATCAACGATTTTTATTCGCCACCCTAATGGAAAAAAGAGTCGATTTTCTAGTTCTCGGAACCGGGCTTGCCGGTTTGAGCTTTGCTTTAAAAGTCGCAAGTCATGGCAAAGTTTTGCTGGTAACCAAAACAACTTTACGGGAAACCAATACCCGCTATGCCCAGGGAGGCATTGCAGCAGTGACATATAAGCCTGACACTTACAAAAAACATATTGAAGATACCATCAAAGCTGGTGACGGTCTGTGTAACAGAAAAATTGTTGAAATGGTTGTTGAGGAGGCCCCTGTCCGGATCGAAGAATTAATCAACTGGGGAGCTCGATTTGATAAAAGAATGAACGGAGAATATGATCTTGCCAGGGAAGGAGGACACTCTGAAAAACGCATTTTGCACCATAAAGACAATACCGGTGAAGAAATTCAACGGGCTTTATCAGCAGAGGTAAAAAAACATGATAACATTGAAATCCTGGAAGAGCATTTTGCTATTGATCTGATCACCCAGCATCACCTTGGGAAATTGGTGAAACGACATCATACAAATACGGAATGCTACGGGGTCTACCTGCTTAACCTTAAAGATCATTCCATCCTCAAAGTACTTTCAAAAATAACCTTGATAGCAACCGGAGGAGCAGGGAACCTCTATCATACAACCACAAATCCTGCTATTGCAACAGGTGATGGCATTGCTATGGTATACAGGGCAAAGGGGGTCATTGAAAACATGGAATTTGTTCAGTTTCATCCTACTTCTTTATACAACCCAGGAGAAAGGCCTTCTTTTTTAATCACTGAAGCATTGAGAGGCCATGGAGCAATCCTAAAAACCCTCGATGGAAAGGAGTTTATGCACAGGTATGATGAAAGAAAGAGCCTGGCACCCAGGGATATTGTTGCACGTGCCATCGATAATGAAATGAAGGTAAAAGGACATGATTATGTTTATCTAGACGCACGTCATTTAGCGTCTAATGAATTAAAATCGCATTTTCCAAATATTTATGAAAAATGCCTGGATATCGGAATTGATATAACACGAAATATGATCCCTGTTGTTCCGGCAGCTCATTATCTCTGCGGGGGTATAGAAGTAGATGCAAATGGTAAAAGCTGGATTAACCGCCTATATGCTGCAGGTGAAACATCGTGTACCGGACTTCACGGAGCAAACCGACTCGCTTCCAATTCCCTTCTTGAAGCTGTGGTATATGCCGACAGGTCGGCTAAGCATGCCATTGAAAATTCAAGAAATATTGGCTATCAGGAAAATGTCCCGGATTGGAATGATGAAGGCACAACTTATACGGAGGAAATGATCCTTATTACCCAAAATATGAAAGAAGTCCAGCAAATCATGACCAACTACGTAGGCATTGTACGTTCTGAACTCAGGATTAACAGAGCGCTTGACAGGCTGGAGATTATTTACAAAGAAACAGAGGATCTTTACAAAAAATCCAAACTGTCCCTGGAGCTCTGCGAACTGCGTAACCTTATAAATGTTGGGTACCTGGTAATCAAGATGGCAAAGGCAAGGAAAGAGAGCATTGGGTTGCATTTTATGGCGGATCACCCCAAGAGAAGTTAAGAGTTACCTGTTTCTTAGCGAAGAAGAAGCATATCAGAGCATCTAACTCGGGGTAATCGGTGATGGGTGATCGGTTAACAGTAAAACAAACGGTATTCAGTAAACACACCGCCTACTGCTCACCGATTACTAATTACCGATTACTGATTACCGATTACCGATTACCGATTACCGATTACCGATTACCGATTACCGATTAC
>CAZQOV010000218.1:0-3066 GCA_964595055.1 uncultured Bacteroidaceae bacterium
CGGTGACTGGTGATTTTGTCCTCTGTACCATGCATTAAAAGAAAGGGGTAATTAATCTTGTAAACATTTCTCAAAGCGTGATATCCGGCATTATACATCACATTAAAAAGCCGAAAGCTAATTTTTTTAAAGTTCAGGGGGTCCTTTTGAAATTCCCGTTCCACTTCGGGATCATGAGACCGGTTATTCAGGTCCAGCCTGCTGTTGAGGGTTATCCTGGGACAGAATTTACTGGCAAACGAGGCTATCGCTAATAAGGGTCCGGGAGGTTCCTTTTCCATTTTGAGCCAGGGGGAGCTGACGATCAATGCATCAACAGGATGGTTTCTGATGATGATATGATTGAGAACAAGACTGCCACCCATACTGTGTCCATAAAGTACAAGCTTATTGTCTTTAAACATCTTTTTGGCCTTGCTAAATAAAAGATCAATATCGCTAAGTAGAACCTCAAGAGATTTTGCGTATGCTCTCTGTCCGGAAGACCTTCCATGACCACGAAGGTCAAAACTGAGAAAATTATATCCTTTCTCGACAAACATCCTGGCCCATCGATCATATCTTCCACTGTGTTCTCCCAGGCCATGTATCATTAAAATGGTTTTCTTTGATTCCTTGTCAGGTTTCCAGCATTGTGCGAAGAGTGATTTATTATCTTTCGTCTTCCAGCAATAAGTGTTATGTCTCATTCCCTAGATTAAAATCCTTTTGATGGCTGAATATAAACTATAAATTTACTGTGTTATTTGCATTTTACAAAGATTATTTGATTTTTCAGAGTTGCGAAATGGGTTTTAATAGTCATTTCGTAAATATGATCATTAACTGAAGAGAAAATCCACTGCTATAAAATGCGGGAAAAAACGATCCTGTTTAAGCGAATTATTTTTAATGATGAGTTGTAACTTTACAGGTTGATCTTCATATTGTATTTAAGGTAAGAAGCTAATGGCAGGTTTTCAGGAGCTATACAGGCCGCATGTGGGTGACATCCATTTATAATATGTATTGACAGATACCTGTATTTTAAATATCTTGCTGCAATAAAAACAAGATTGAACTTTAGATGATAAAATCCTCAGAAAAGCATCCAGACTTAAAGGAAAAACTGAAAAGCATTCCCAAAAGAAAATCATTTAGGGAATGATTCTGGTCGTTATATGGATAGGGATTGATCACCTTCATCATTCCGATAAGGTGTCCACCTGGTGAAAAACCGTCAAACGAATAGAAGATGCAAAAAAACATTAAAATATCAACTCCGGCCCACAACGGCCTCTACGATATCACCCGGGAGGTAGAAGCCATCGTCTCTGAATCCGGCGTTCAGACTGGCATGGTCAATGTCTATGTGCAGGGAGCCACGGCCGGCATCATGATCCAGGAAAACTGGGATGAATCCGTTCAAACGGATGTTATTAATTTACTAAAAAAACTTATACCCGCAGGCGTATGGGAACACGATGCCCAGGATAACAATGGCGATTCTCATTTGAAAGCCGGTATTGTAGGTCCTCAGGAGACTATTCCGATCATTGACGGGAAAATGGGTCTTTCTACGTGGCAGAATATATTTTTGTGTGAGTTTGATGGACCGAGATCGGGGAGGAGTATAGTGGTGACGGTTTTTGAAGCTTAGAAATGACCTTAAATCACCAAACAGATTCCGCGATATCCACTCCCTGTTTAATCCGATCGGCCATGCCAATTCCATCCCTCAGGTTTCCTGCTATTATTAGCCCGGAATAATCATTCTGTACTTCCTCAATGGCTTTTAACCTTTCCTCTGTTGAAAGGCCATATTGCGGGATGGCATGTTCATACCGGAATAATCTCACAAGATCGGGTGCAAAATCTTTTAAGCCCATCATTTTTTGCACTTCAGAAGAGGCTGTTATTAAAAGATCCTCGTCATTCAAATCCATTAGTTCATCCCTGGCGATTCCCCCTATAAATGTTGTGAGGAGCGCGCCTCCTTCAGGAGCACGGCCTTTCAGAAAAGCTGAAGGAAACAGGATTCCGAGCACATCTCTCTTTTCTTTCGAGGGTACCAGGCCTCCAAAGCTGTCAAGCGTAAATCCTTTCCATTCCCTGAATCCATAAGCAATTTCTGCCACTCTCGCATATTTGAGCTTGTTTATTTTTTTCATTTTTTCATCTTCAATGAAGGGAAGAAGTGATGGAAGCGCATAGGATCCTGCAGTGGTAACCACATAGTTTCCCTTTATTTCCTCATTTTTGCCCTTCTTCGAGTATCTGACCGAAAATCCGCCTGATTCCAGAGGCTCAACCTGAATGTCCTTACAGTTAAGAAAGATGTTTTTTTCTCCTGAAGCTTTAACCAGCCCCCTGATCAGGTTCTCAAGTCCCCCTTCAGCAGAAAACACTTCACGGGTAGCTTTTTTTAACCGGGGATCCTTTTCCCGCATTTTCTTTTTTATGGAACCGCCAATGAAACTTCCGTATTCCTGCTCCAGCCGGTATAATTTCGGCAGGGCGTAGCGGGGAATGATGTAATCCGGATCGCCGGCATAAACACCTTTAATAAAAGGATCAACCGCATAATCCAGAAAGGATTGCCCCATTCTTCTTTTTACCATTTCAGAAAGGGTCTCATTGGGATTGGTACCTGGCTTCCTAAATGGCTCTCCAAGAATCCTGATTTTATCTTTTATAGTGAAAAGAGGGGTTTTTATTCCTTCCAAAACACCCGACGGAACTGCTTCCCATTTCCCGTTTTTCCAGATCAGTCTTTTTTTAGCCCCTTCATCGGCAATTTCGAGCTTACAATAACCCTCCAGATCTTCGAAAAGTTCTGCAACTTCGGGATGACCTACCACTCCGGTATTTGGACCTGACTCATAGCGAAACCCTTCTTCATTGTGTGTTTGAATGACTCCTCCTGGCCGGTCATTTTTCTCCAGTACAACAAAGGATATTCCTCTCTTTTTTAGATAAAGTGCTGTAACCAGTCCTGTTAATCCAGCTCCGATAATGATGACCTTTTTGTTCATTTCAAACTGATTTTGAGAATTTCCGGGTTTTATCTGTTTTTTGCAGGGGATC
>CAZQOV010000219.1:0-3043 GCA_964595055.1 uncultured Bacteroidaceae bacterium
AGCTTACAACGATTGTGTAACCTGGTGGGATTTGAATTTCTCGGGAGTTTACTAAGGCCGATATAGTCGCCTTCTGCCTTGAGCTTTGCTCTTTTATCGGCATATTTGTCGACCATTTTCTGGCGCTTTACTTCACGAGCTTTCATTGATTCTTTAGCCATATCGGAAAATTTATTTTTTAAATGGTAATCCAAATTCTTTCAACAAGGCAAAACCCTCTTCATCGGTTTTTGCTGTAGTAACAAAGCTTACTTCAAGGCCCATGATTTTATTGATTTTATCTATATCAATCTCGGGGAATATTATTTGCTCAGGGATCCCCAGTGTGTAATTTCCCCTTCCATCAAATTTACTGCTGATCCCGTTAAAGTCACGGATCCTTGGAAGAGCAACATTTATTAGTCTTTCCAGAAATTCATACATTTTATCCCGACGCAAGGTCACTTTCGCTCCAATTGGCATTCCTCTTCTCAGCTTAAAATTCGAGACATCTTTGGTTGAAATGGTTTGCACCGCTTTCTGACCTGCTATGATAGATAACTCTTCCTGGGCAATATCAGCCAGCTTTTTATCTGCCACGGCATCACCCACACCGGCGTTCATAACAATCTTAACCAGTCGCGGGACTTCCATTACACTGCTGTAATTGAATTTCTTCTTGAGAGATTCGATGATCTCCTCTTTATACTTTACTTCTAGGTTAGGAATATAGTCCATTACTTAATCTCCTCTCCAGATTTTTTTGAATATCTAACTAATTTTCCCTTATCGCCTTTTTTTCTTCCGATCCGGGTAGGGTCACCACTTGATGGATCAATAAGATTGAGATTGGAAATATGAACAGGGGCTTCTTTTTTGGTGATTCCACCCTGTGGGTTTTCATTGCTGGGTTTGGTATGTTTTGATACCATGTTGACACCTTCCACTATTGCCCTTCTTTCCTTCAGGTTCACTTCAAGCACTCTTCCCTGCTGTCCTTTATATTCCCCGGTGTTAACGTAAACCAGATCTCCTTTTTTAATATGTAATTTATTGTGCATCTGAATCGTAATTTTTCAAGTTTTATAATACTTCAGGGGCTAGTGAAACGATTTTCATGTATTGATCACGTAATTCCCTGGCTACAGGTCCGAAGATACGGGTACCCCGCATTTCGTCAAGATTATTCAGAAGAACAACGGCATTATCGTCGAAACGTATGTATGAACCATCCACACGACGAACTTCTTTTTTTGTTCTTACCACAACAGCCTTACTAACGGTTCCTTTTTTGACTTCCCCAGCCGGAACAGCTGATTTTACAGTCACGATCAATTTATCGCCGATTGAGGCGTAACGTTTACGTGTTCCTCCTAGTACACGAACACAGAGTACTTCTTTTGCGCCGCTATTATCGGCAACGGATAATCTGCTTTCTTGCTGTATCATGATTACTTAGCTCTTTCTAAAATTTCTACTAATCGCCAGTTTTTGTTTTTGCTTAATGGTCTGGTTTCCATTATTTTAACGGTATCTCCGATTTTACAATCATTTTTTTCATCGTGGGCCATGTATTTTGAAGTCCTGCTCACGAACTTACCGTAAATGGGGTGTTTTTGTTTGGTCTTCACCACAATGGTAATGGATTTATCCATTTTATCACTGACCACAACACCGACACGCTCTCTGCGTAGATTTCTTTTAGTCTCCATTTGTGTTTATTAACTTTCTTTATGATCGCTTTGGCCTAATTCTCTTTTTTTAAGCTCGGTCATGAGTCTTGCAACATCTTTTTTCACATCCCTTAGCTTAAGGGGATTATCAAGGGGAGAAACGGCATGATTCAGACGCAAGCGTACCAGGTTCTCCTTTTCCGATTCAATCCTTTCTCGGAGTTCCTTATCTGTTAATTCTTTTACCTCAGAATTTTTCATCCCTGTCCGGTTTAATTAATTAATATTCGAAATCATGTCTGACAATAAACCTGGTTTTCACAGGAAATTTTTGTGCTCCCAGGCGCATAGCTTCTCTTGCTACTTCCAAAGGTACTCCCTCTGCTTCAATCAACACTCTTCCCGGAGTAACAGGGGCAACAAAACCTTCAGGTGCTCCTTTACCTTTACCCATTCGCACTTCAGCAGGTTTTTTGGTGATCGGTTTATCCGGAAAAATACGGATCCATATCTGACCTTCACGTTTCATATGTCTGGTTACTGCCTGTCTGGCAGCTTCAATCTGACGACCAGTTATCCATGCGCTTTCCAGGGTCTTTATCCCAAAGGAACCAAAAGCAAGTTGATTTCCTCGCTGGGCATTACCTTTCATACGTCCTTTTTGCCGCCTTCTGAATTTTGTTTTTTTCGGTTGTAACATTTCTTATGTCAATTACAATATTTCTATTTTCTTTTCTTTCTGAATCCGCCTTTGGGCTTAACATTTTTTGCCCCTATATTGGGTGAAAGATCGCGCTTTCCGTATACCTCACCATTACAGATCCACACTTTGATTCCTATGGCTCCAACCTTAGTATTTGCTTCACTAAGGGCATAATCAATATCTGCTCTCAGGGTATGTAAAGGAATTCTTCCTTCCTTGTAAACTTCAGAACGAGCCATTTCGGCACCTCCCAAACGTCCGGATATCAACACCTTAATGCCTTCAGCACCCATTCTCATGGTAGAAGCAATGGCCATTTTTATGGCCCTTCGGTAAGAAATTTTTCCTTCTACCTGGCGAGCAATATTGTTGGCTACAATCGTGGCATCCAATTCCGGTCTTTTAACCTCATAAATATTGATTTGTACTTCCTTATTGGTGATATTTTTCAGCTCCTCTTTAAGTTTATCAACTTCCTGCCCCCCCTTACCAATAATAATCCCGGGCCTGGCAGTATTCACTGTCACGGTAATAAGTTTCAAGGTACGCTCAATAACAATTTTTGAGATACTGGCCTTAGCTAACCTGGCATTGAGATATTCCCTGATCTTGGTGTCCTCTAAAAGCTTGGCAGAATAATCTTTTCCACCATACCAGTTAGAATCCCAACCTTTAATAATGCCTAATC
>CAZQOV010000220.1:0-3003 GCA_964595055.1 uncultured Bacteroidaceae bacterium
AGCTACCAACCCGACGCTTGCAGGTTTTGCAAACGCTGCCAGGTCTTTATTCTGGCAACCGGGTTGCTTTCAGCTTTGAGCCTTGGGCATTGAGCTGTATTTTCTGACCTCACCCCCGGCCCCTCTCCTGCGATGAGAGGGGAGCGCTTTGTTGTTTTGGGGAAAATAATTTGTTACTGCAAGGGAAAATCCGGAAGCGTGACTGTAAGGTGTAAAAAAAGATTATCCTATTCGGGTTGGTCGGGTAGGCGAGTGAGCCATTAGTCATTTGTTGACTGAATGGCTTTTTCTATTTTGGTTAAAGTAATTCGAATTCTCTTTTTATCTTAACATACTTTCTCTTTAAGTTTTGTTCTTCTTTTACTTCTGTATTTGGTGTAGCTTTATCTAAGAAGCTTATCGTTGAACCATCTGGAATTTTATCCAACAAATCAGGATTTTGAATAATATTTTCTATAAAATCAAGTCCAATTGCTAAATCCCGACCTATTTTTTCATTGTTTGTCATTTTTTTATCCTTTTAGTATATTGTTCCTTATACCATTTCCACCTGTCTTCAATGTCCTGCCGTGCAAAAGTGAAGGCAGTATTCAAATCGGGTATGTCAATAACTTTTTTTTCTTTCTCTCCATTTGGTTTTAACAAATCACGGTGAAAAAACCCGTGTGCACAATCATATCTTACAACAGCGTGCCATTTTTCGGCAATTAATGCTTCATATTGCAGAACCAAATCCGTTATCACTCCTTTTTCTTTCTTGAATTTTACTCTAATCCTGTCTGTTAATTTATTTCCAAGATAAATATAAAATTCTTTTTCGTACACTTATTTTTAACCTTTTAATTCAGTTCAAAAATAGTTCATTTTATATTGATTTTAAAAACTTTATCGATCAATTTTGACAATATAGCGCTGATTAAAATATCTCAAAGGCTTGCTTGCGCATGGCGATAATGGATAAGTTAACATTACTGTTTTTTGAATAGTATTTATTGATTAAATAAACCGTCTATTTTACTACTATTTAATTCGGTACTCTCACTTTTCAACTACTTTGCCTTTCAGCCACATCTCCTTCTATCATCTTATTGTCCTTCAAAAATCAAAACCCGATAGCTATCGGGACATTATTCGATTTCAACCCCGATGCTTGCAGGTTTTATAAACGCTGCAAGGTCTTTGATTTGCCGGCCTGTTTATTTTCTCGCTTTTAGCTTTCGACTTTAGGCTTTCAGCATTCCCTTTTCAGCCTTTAGCTTCTCTCTTTGTGCTTTTCCAGCTTTCAGCTACTTCATCTTACCCTTCAAAAATCAAATCCCGATAGCTATCGGGACATCATTCGATATTCATCATTCGATTCAACCCCGACGCTTGCAGGTTTACAAACGCTGCCAGGTCTACATTCTGGCAACCGATTCCTGCTTTGAGCTTTCAGCCTTGGGCTTTGAGCTGTATTTTCTGACCTCACCCCCCGGCCCCTCTCCTGCGATGAGAGGGGAGCGTTTTGTTGTAATGGGGGAATAATTTGTTGCCGGGTTGCTTTCAGCTTTTAGCCTTTCGCTTTGGGCTCTTTTTCTTCCAGCTTCACCCTTCGAGCTTTTCTACTACCAGCTATCAGCTACGAGCCATCAGCTATGAACTATTTTGCTTTCAGCTTTCCCCTTTCAGCTTCTTAATAAACCCCTCATACACCTCCTCACAAAAATACTCCGATGGTTTATTGGTTAATCCTTCATGGTTTACTAATTCTTTCAGGGAATATTTATCCAACCGGTTGTAATCCAGTTTCATTACTTTGGGGTACGTACCTTCTGTAATGTGTTTATAAATGCCTTTTGTTTTTTCGGAGAACCATACATCAAGGCCACAGGCGAGGTACTCGAAGAGTTTGTTGGTACTTATTTTAAGTATCTTTTTTGATGGTCAAGGATATTATTTTTTATTTTTTTCAGTGTTAGGTTCTTTTCAAGTAACATTTTTGGCCACGATGCTGCATCAATATCTTCGAAAAATGTAAGGCTTTTAACTGCATGAAAATCGTTCCGTTGATTGTATTTTTTTCTATAAAACTCAATAATTTGTTGAAAACTGAATTCTTTTAATAAAAAATAGAGGTCTATGAAATCCTTAATACGTGTGCCATTGCCTGTAATTGCGTTTACTTTCATTGCGGCAATATCAGCTTTCGACAACATTTTAACCCCATCAATTTCAATTTCAGGTTCTACCCGTTCATAGTTATGTGTAATTAAATCTACAAGAACATTGTGTATAAATCCTTTTATGGTGTTCTTATGCAGATAATGTACAGACATCTGAAAGTTTTTTTCCAGATATTCAGCCAGTTGGGTTGAATCAAATGATTGATTGGTAAAAAAATCAATATCATCCGAAATCCGATGCCCAATCTGCAATGCAAGCGCAGTGCCACCCACCAAATAAAACTTTTTTAGGTCTGGTTCCGCTTGAAGTTGTTTTATTAGTTCCA
Organism: uncultured Bacteroidaceae bacterium; assembly: GCA_964595055.1. Lineage (GTDB taxonomy): Bacteria > Bacteroidota > Bacteroidia > Bacteroidales > CAYRTD01. The sequence goes on from CAZQOV010000220.1 coordinate 2,489, forward strand.
GTGTGCCTGGTTGTACTGTTTCTTTGTGTAGCATCTGAGCATTTTTTTATCGATGTTAAAAAAGGAGGTCACGAATTCCAATGTTTTTGGCTCGAGATAGCCTACTTTTTTAAGTTCCTGCCTTATGATATCAAAGCCATAATAATTAAGTACTGCTTTAAATTCGCTGATTGTACCATAATTGAGCACCCTTTCGATAATGAGTGTTTTATTTTTTTCGATATCAAAGTTTTCTGTATCAATATCCCAAAAAAGTTGCTCGCGGATGTCCATTATTTTTGTTTTATACGTCCTGCAAATATACGAAAAATACAGGTTTATGAAGAGCTTAAACGGTTTTAAAAGCTGCAAGGTCTTTATTCTGCCAAACGATGCCTGCTTTGAGCTTTGAGCTGCATTTTTTGACCTCACCCCCGGCCCCTCTCCTGAAATGAGAGGGGAGTGCTTTGTTGTAATGGGCGAATAATTTGTTGCCGGGTTGCTTTCAGCCTTTAGCTTTTCTCTTTGTGCTTTTC
>CAZQOV010000221.1:0-2998 GCA_964595055.1 uncultured Bacteroidaceae bacterium
AAACTTAATTTTTTTGGCATAATTTTGATTTTTGTTTACATTCATTTTATCAACCGAAAGGTAGTTTCGCTCTTGAAATGGATTCCGTCGAAAGTCCTTACGGTTTAGATACTAAACACGATAAAAGGATGTGGAAATTAACGCTTACTGAACTGAAATTTCTTCCTTGCCTTGGGCTGTCCGGGTTTCTTTCTTTCAACAGCACGAGGATCGCGGGTAAGAAAACCTTCTGCTTTCAGTGCCGGTTTATTCTCCACGCTATACTTAACCAGAGCACGGGAAATGGCCAACCGTAAAGCTTCGGCCTGACCTTTCGATCCACCCCCGTCAAGTACGGCTTTGATATCATAGTTTTCCCTTACATTCAAAACATTTAGGGGCTGCTGTATGATATAGTGGAGGTGTTCTCCGGGGAAATATTCTTTAAAATCCTTATTATTTACCATGATCTGCCCCTTACCTTCCGTCAGGTAAACGCGGGCAATTGAAGATTTTCTTCTTCCGATTGTGTTGATTACTTCCATGTTATGAAATAATATCGTTTAAGTTTATTTTTTTTGGTTTTTGCGCTTCTTTGTCATGCTGTTCTCCCACATAAACATGAAGATTGGTAAATAACGCTTCTCCCAGGCGATTCCTGGGTAACATGCCTTTTACTGCCTTTTCAATTATGGCCTCGGGTTTCTTTTCAAGAAACTCTTTTGGCGTTTTTATCTTTTGGCCTCCGGGATAACCACTGTGACTTACATACTGTTTGTCTGTCAGCTTCTTTCCTGTTAATCTTATCTTTTCAGCATTAATGACTACTACATTATCTCCACAATCGACATGAGGAGTGTAATTGGTCTTATGTTTGCCTCTTAACATAAAGGCAACTTTTGAAGCAAGCCTACCTAGTATTTCATCCTTTGCGTCTACCACCACCCATTCTTTGGTGACTGTAGCTTTGTTTGCTGAAACTGTTTTGTAACTTAATGTATTCACTTTATAACTGTTTTTTGTCTTCAAATTCTTCTCTTTCAGTACGCCCTGAAAAATACGGACTGCAAAAGTACAATTATTTTTATTAAAACAATAACATTCATTAAAAAAATACGGGTCAGGGGGATAATCCCTAAAACAGTAACAAATTCCAACATAATATTTATTTTTACCCGTTTAATTCAAAAATGCCGAAAGATAATCTGCCGTCAATGTATTCCTTTTACCGTCGATATAGCAAGCATATTTATTTCTACGGGATTCTGCTTCTGGCTGCAAGCCTTCCCTTGTCGATTTTTACCACCAGTCTTTTTGAGATCGTACTGTTCGCTAACTGGATACTGGAAGGGAATTTCAGGAAGAAGTTCCGGTTGTTAAAAGAAAGAAAATCTCTTCTGCTTATCCTCGGGTTGTATTTGCTTCACCTGGTGGGCTTACTATACTCCGATCCGGCCAATTTTGACTTTGCTTTCAAAGATCTGAAGATTAAATTGCCTTTACTTATTCTTCCTCTTATCCTTGGCACTTCGGAGCCGCTGAACAGGAAACAACTGAAAACAGTCCTTTTGATTTTCTGCCTGGCAACCTTTGCTTCCACCATGGCTTCTTTTGGCGTTTTTCTTGGAATGGTGCCCTATGAATATTATGATTTCAGGGATATTTCCCTGTTTATTTCCCATATCCGACTTGCCTTAATGGTAAATCTTTCCATTTTCTTCCTGTTGTACTATATGTTCAACCCCAGGACCAGCCAGAGATTTTCAGGCTCTGTTTCTTTATTTTCCGGACTGGTGATCCTTTGGTTCTTGTTTTTTCTTGTATTGCTTAAATCCCTTACCGGACTGATCATTTTTGGAATTTCAATTCTTGTGCTGGCCTGGATCTACTCCGGGAAAATCATTTCTTCCGTCTCCCGTAACGTGGTCCGGATCCTAATAATTGCCGTTCCTGCTTTAATTTTGTTCTATGTGTATCAAAGTGTTGAACGGTTTTATGATACGGAGGAGATAGAGTTTTCGGAACTTGAAGACCGTACTCCCTATGGCAATCGATACACTCATGATACGACAAGAAGAGCCAGGGAGAACGGACATTATGTATGGATATATCTTGCTGAGGATGAAATGGAGTCCGCATGGAATGAACGAAGCGATATTCCCTATGATAGCCTGGATAACAAAGGGCAGGAAATAAAATATACCCTGATTCGTTATTTGACTTCAAAAGGCCTGAAGAAGGACAGAGATGGAGTGATGGCACTCTCTTCCGAGGATATCCGGGCAATAGAAAATGGGAAGGCGAACTATATTTTCACGGACAGATATCGTTTGTATCCAAGGATTTATGAAGTTATCTGGGAAATAGACGGATATCTGAGAGGAGGGGATCCAAGTGGACATTCAGTGGCCCAGAGAATTGCCTATCTTAATGCAGCATGGTTTATTTTTAAGAATAATCCTGTAATAGGAGTAGGAACAGGAGATGTGAAATATTCTTTTGATCAGTACTATGAACAAGTGGAATCGAACCTGGATAAAAATTACAGGAGAAGGGCGCATAATCAATACGTCACTTTTTTCATTACTTTCGGAATGGTTGGATTTGTTTTAGCCTTGATTTTTCTGATCACACCTATTGGTTTAGAAAAAGCATGGAATGATTATTTTTTTATTGTTTTCTGTTTTATTGCATTTTTGTCTATGCTGAATGAGGATACATTGGAAACCAAAACGGGAGTTTCATTTTTCATATTCTTTTATTCCTTATTGCTTTTTGGAAGAAAAAAAACCACAAGAGATGAATCGAAAATATCTGCGGAAAGCCCTCAAAAGAGCTGAAGAAAACATTGAGCTTGGAGGTGGACCTTTTGGTGCATTGGTTGTAAAAAACGGAGAAATGATTGCTGAGGAAGCGAATCGGGTCACCCTGGATAATGATCCTACTGCCCATGCCGAAATCCGGGCCATACGTGCTGCTGCTAAAAGGCTAAACACCTGGGACCTTTCCGGTTGTGAAC
>CAZQOV010000222.1:0-2990 GCA_964595055.1 uncultured Bacteroidaceae bacterium
TGTTTACCAATAAAACAATGGGTATTAAAGAAAGAAAAGAAAGAGAAAAAGATGAATTACGGCAGAAAATACTTGATGCTGCTGCTGAAATACTGATAAGTCAGGGTATTGAGAAATGTACTATAAGAAAAGTAGCTTCAAGCGTTGAGTATTCTCCGAGAACTGTTTATTTATATTTTAAGGATAAAGATCATCTTCTCAGGGAAATAATTGAAAAAGGGTTTGAAATTTCTGTGAATCAAATGTTAGAAACAAGAAAAGAGTTCGATTATTCAAATCCAAGAGAGCTGATTTCCTTTCAACTGAGAAATAATATTAATAATGCTTTAGGAGCACCTAATTTCTATAAGGCCGTTGTATATCTTCTGCATTTTAAAAATTATGATCCCGGTCCAAGCCAGCAAAAATTAATTGAAGGTGTTAAACTGGATATCCGAAAAAGTTATGAAACAATGAATATGCCCGTAGAAAACATTGATGAAAAAACAGATCAGCTATTTGGTTTCCTCCGGGGATTTAATCTGGTTATAGTGAATAAAGAATTGAAACCCGGTACTCCCGAAACAGAAAAATATATTCAAATGGGAATAAATTCTATGATTGACGGAATACTTAAGTTTCCATAAAAAATTTTACCCATTTAGTAAACAGTGTTTATTAAAACAACGTTGAATAATTAATAAATTAAAATGAAATGAATTCGTTAACAAAATTTAGCTTTATGATGTTAATACTTGCATTGACATCATGTTCCGTAACAAAAAAAACAACAAAACCTCCTCCCTCCTTCAGGATAAATGCAGGAATTCAAAAAGGCGGAATCATCGCAAATACCGATTTCACCACATTGGAGAATACCCCTCCCGATGGTTTTACAGGTGCAAATAGTAAAGGGATCCATGCTGCAATTCACTATGAGTATTTTACGAGCTTTGTATCATTTGAGACCGGTCTTGACCTGCTTTGGAATAAACAGACATTTAACTATTCTGACATAGGAAATAATTACGTGGGTGTTAGGCAGTTATTTACTACTCAATTCAGAGTTCCATTGTTCGTAAACATGAGATTTTTAAAAGGGAAAAATCCCGAAGGAATGATGAAATTCAAACTCGGAATTTCTCCCGGTCTATCTATGATCAATCAGTTATCCGCAGAAGGTTCACTTCCGGATTATTCAACAAGTTCCTTTAGCCTGGGACCAGCAATGGCCATCGAATTATCTCCTTTCCGGATAAATGAAAAATACAATCCGGGACTTTATTTTGGCTTATTCCGGTCAGCACAGGCAGTCTACAATGATTTTTACCAGGTGGGAGATATGCCCGCTCTCAGTTATATGACTTTTGGAATTACATGGAAACTTAATTAATTAACTTCAAAATAATTATCGCTATGAACTTCAAAAATTTAAAAACAATCAACATCCTGTCAGTTTTGCTTTCAATTATATTGACAATTGTTTCTATTGCCGGTGGTTTTTTCTCCGGTACTTATGAAAGAGAGGTCCCTTCAATGGCGGCACAGGGAACAGGACAGGACCTGGTGGATCTTTTTCTGGTTGTGCCATTGCTGCTCATCTCACTCTATTACACCAACAAAAACAATAAAATAGCGGCATTTGTACTGGGTGGAACACTGGCGTATATTATGTATTCTTTCGTGATCTACAGTATGGGAATACATTTCAATCAAATGTTTTTGCTTTATACAGCAACACTGGGGCTCTCGCTCTTTGCCTTCATCCTTTATATGAATGATATGTTCAGGCAGGATATTGCGAACTGGTTTGAAAAGCCACCCAAAAAGGCCATAGGCATTTACCTTATCTTTGTGGCAATAGTTTTTTATACTCTCTGGCTTAAATCTGTAATTCCGGCATTGGTCAACAACTCCATTCCGGAAGATGTAGCCAACTATAATCTCCTGGTTAATCCCGTTCATGTTCTGGATATGGCCTTTGCGCTGCCTTCACTCATAATTGGCGGCATTCTTCTTATGAAGGGAAAGAGTACAGGATATCTTATTGCAGGACTCTCTCTTGTATTCATGATGATCCTGACCATAGCACTTGCCGGAATGGTAATTATGCTGGTAGTACGCGGAATAAGTGAAGATTATACTATTGCCAGTGTTTTTGGTGTACTAACCATTACAAGTTTGGTCTTTACAGTTTTACTATTGAAGAACCTAAAACGATGAAAAAAGCATCTATTCATTTTATAACAGGAATCATATTATTAATAATTGGAGCTTGTAGTACTCCCAGGGAAATAGCAGAGATGCAATTAATAATGCCGGAACTTAAACATTCCAAATCCGGAAGCTATTATGGCAGCGCATCAACAAAAATGGTGAAGGCAGAAGTTGCCGTTGCAATCAGGGATAAAAAAATCAGAAATATAGAACTGATAAAGCATGAAACCGGCTTTGGTAAAAAAGCCGAAGTTTTGACCGATTCGGTAATCAATTATCAAACTGTAGAACTGGATGTGGTCTCAGGGGCTACAATGAGCAGTAAGATTATTTTAAAGGCAATAGAAAATGCAGTAAATAAATCAATTAAAGAATAAACCAAAAAAAATAAATGCAATGAAAACAGCAATCATTTATATTTCAAAGCACGGAACTACAGAAAAAGTGGCCCATCAAATAGCTGAAAAACTCAAAGTTGACGAAAAAAACATAATCAATCTGCGCAGGGACAGAAATCCTGATATCACCAACTATGAAAGGGTGATTATCGGCGGATCCATCCATGCAGGAATGGTCCAGAGGAGGGTGAAAGATTTTTGCGAGAAAAATCTGGATACTTTAATGAATAAGGAGGTAGGATTATTTATTTCTGCTATGGATAAAGACCGGTATGAAGAAGAATTAAATAATGCATTTCCTGAAGAACTAAGGAATCACTGCAAGGCTAAAGCAGTAACCGGAGGAGAATTTAATTTTGAGAAAATGAACTTCCTGGAAAAAGCGATTGTAAAGAA
>CAZQOV010000223.1:0-2981 GCA_964595055.1 uncultured Bacteroidaceae bacterium
TTATTGCACTTGCAATTATTTTCGTCTCAATTTATGCTTTCCCGGAAATTACCAGGGAAGGAAACTTTAGCTGGATGGGAATTGTTTTACCTGTATGGCTTTTAATTGTTGGTTTATTAATGATCTTTTCTCTGAAATGGATCAAGGTAAAATAATATTTAAAATGAACTATTGCGAATGACAGAAAGAGGAGTTTATGACACCATCAAAAGATCCATTACTGAATTAAGGAGAAAACTGCATGCTTATCCTGAATTGTCTGGCTTAGAGCATGAGACAAAGAATATTCTGAAAGATTTTTTTTCCGATCTTAATCCGACCTGTTTTCACTCTTCAGCAGGCGGAAACAGTATTGCCTGGGAATTTTCACCTGAAGATCCCGCTAAAACAATAATATTCCGTGCAGACATGGATGCCCTGCCAATCCCGGATGAGATTGAAAAGCCTTATGTTTCACGCGTCGAAAACACCGGGCATAAATGCGGGCACGACGGCCACATGTCAATACTTTCAGGTCTTGCTTCCCTCATTAATGATAATCCCCCTGAAAAAACCCGTGTAATCCTTCTTTTTCAGGCCGAAGAAGAAACAGGACAGGGAGCTGAAAAGGTGACAGAAGGAGAATGGTTCAAAAACCTGAAGGCTGATTTTGTTTTCGGCCTGCATAATCTACCGGGATACCCTGAGAATCATGTTATTTTAAAAGATGGGATTTTCGCATCGGCTTCTGTAGGCATGAAAATTAAGATCAAGGGGAAATCAGCCCATGCAGGTCAGCCTGAAGACGGCATAAGCCCGGCAATGGCATTGGCCAGATTCATCCCTTTTGTCCAAAAGGAAATCGATTATAATAAGTTTCACAATTTCACGCTGGCCACCATTATTCATATCAGGTTAGGCGAGCCTGCCTTCGGAACATCTCCCGGTGAAGCTGATTTCATGCTAACACTGAGAGCTGCGCATGAAGAGGACCTGGAATTACTCACCAGAATAATAACAGGGAAAGTTGAAGAAACCTGTAAGGAAGAAAAATTGAAACACGAAATAAGTTTTACCGAGCGTTTTCCGTCAACGGTAAATGATCCCCGGGCATACAATATGCTTGTAAAAGCAACACAGGAAAATGACCTGGATCATGTGATAATAGACGAGGCTTTCAAATGGTCGGAAGATTTTGGCCATTACCTGAAGCATTCAAAAGGAGCTTTCTTCGGGCTTGGAGCCGGGACCCGGATTCCGGCACTTCACAATCCTGATTATGACTTTCCTGATGACATTCTTATTTCAGGTGTCAGAATGTTTTACAATATTTACAGGCAGGCAGAGGGTTAAACACATTTAAAGATCAGGGCTTTATGAGTACTTCAATCATTGAAATAAACAAAGAAGCATTAAAGAATAATATCCACTTCCTGAAAAATTATTATGGAGAAAGCGTAAGGATATCAGCAATTCTTAAAGGTAACGCCTACGGACATGGCATTGAGCAGGTATTACCTGTATATGAGGAAGCCGGGGTGGACCATTTCTCCGTTTTCAGCTCGGATGAGGCACTCAGGGTTATGAAACTGAAAAGTTGTGAATGTGATCTGATGATCATGGGCTTTATTGACAGTAGTGAACTCGAATGGATTATTAATAATGGTGTGGAGTTTTACATATTTGAGCCTACCTACCTGGAGCGAGTCATCAATATATCCAAAAAACTGAAAAAAAAGGCGAAGATACATCTCGAGATTGAAACCGGAATGTACAGGACAGGGATGACCAAGGATGAATTAAGAAAAGCCATTACTTTCATCAAAGACAATCCTGAGCATTTACACATAAGAGGTTTCGCAACCCATCTTGCAGGAGCAGAAAGCATAGCGAACTATCACAGGATACAGAATCAGTTAAAATTGTTCGATAAACGTGTGAAATTTCTCAAAAAAAATGAAATTGAAGCAGACATTATGCATACTGCAAGCTCTGCTGCATCAGTCACATACCCAAAGAGTCGGATGGATCTTATCAGGGCGGGTATTATTTGCTATGGTTACTGGCCAACACGCGAAACCTACATGCATTTTCTTCATGGAAACCGGGAAAGAACAGACCCCTTAAAAAGAGCTATCAGCTGGAAATCGAAAATCATGTCTGTAAAAAAAGTTCCTGAGGGTGAATTTGTCGGTTACGGTTATAACTTCCTGGCCGATCAGGATATGCAGATTGCCACTGTTCCTGTTGGTTACTCTGATGGCTACAGCCGGCAACTAAGTAATAATGGACACGTTCTTGTAAGGGGATCAAGAGCCGATGTTATCGGGTCAGTAAATATGAATATGGTACTGATAAATACAACTCACATACCCGACCTGAAGATAGGGGAAGAGGTTGTGCTGCTTGGCGCCCAGGGGGATCATGAAATATCTGTGGCATCATTCCTTGAAATGAACAATAGCATGAATTATGAGTTATTATCAAGACTGCCGGAAGGCATCAAACGCATCCTTGTATAAAAAGATCATTATGAAAATCAATGCCGGCTTACTGATATTATTGCTTATAGTATTAAATTCCTGTGATTATGTTGTAAGAACCGATGAAAGGGCATCAAAGGAGTTAATTGAAAGAGATCTGGAATTTTCAGATTATTCCCGTCAACATGGTATAGCAAAGGCTTTTACAGTATTTGCCGATTCTGCAGCTGTTTTACTTAAACCCGATCGTATGCCGATCAAAGGATTAATTTCCATAGCTTATTACTATTCTGCAATGAAGGAACAAAAGCCCGATTTGACATGGATGCCGCTCGATGCAAGTGTTGCAAACAGTAAAGATCTTGGATATACTTACGGAATATGGCAACTGGCTGCAGCAGACTCCCTAAGGCAGGGCACATATGGTACAATATGGAAGAAAAATGAAGAAGGAGTCTGGAAATACATACTGGATTCCGGAAATGAAGGTATCGGTAAAAGGGAATAAAAAAACAGGGA
>CAZQOV010000224.1:0-2948 GCA_964595055.1 uncultured Bacteroidaceae bacterium
CGTTTACCTGCAGCCGAGTATGGACGCCGGTGATTTTCAGGAAGAATGGATGGCGGTGGATTCGGATGGGGATGGGGTTCCGGATTATGTGGAGGGATATGTTGGTACGGATAGAAACAACCCCAATGATGCTCCTGCCGTTGCAACCGAGGGGAGCTACCTGAACGAAACTCAAGATAGTTCACAAAGAATTACAATAGATGTTAGCCACATATCTGGTTACTCGCACTGCATAGGCATACCTATGACATTCGGTGAAAATTCTGTTGCAGGCCCATTATTGCCAATCAGTCGCCTCGTTGATGCTGCAGATGCAACCGAATTGCCTACAATAAGTTCTGATAACGAAGATGATTACTCATTAGATGGAAACATGTATCACTCGATTTTGGGTGAGGTTGCGGAAGATAAATCTCTTCTGTATGCGTTCCCTATTTCTGATTTTGGTGCAGGCCTTCCAGCAGAATTCTTTAAACTATTACATTTTAATGAGAACACATACGAATGGGAAGATGTGCAGATTGCGTATGTTACCAAAAATGCAGTATATGCTTACGTAACTTCGTTTAGTAAATATGCGATTCAGACTTATGATCATATCATTACTGTTGGGAATGAGGAATCGGGCGCAGATTACACGAGTATTGGGGCTGCTGTTGATGCAATTAAAGCTGATTCGGATTATGATGCAGCCGATCCGGAAAATATTTCAGCTGACTTTAAAATACTTGTAGCGGAAGGTACTTATAATGAAAGTGTTACTTTGCCGTGGAGAACCAGCATTGTCGGCGGGTTTGAGAGTTTTGAAGTCGTGACTGGTGAACCATCGAATAATTTAGTCGTTTCACATAATCCTAAGAAATTCGAAACAGTTATTGATGCATTGGATGGCGATGGAAATCGTATCATAGATGGTGAATATTTGATTGGCTTTGAGCAGATAGAGAAGTATATCGATGCCAAGGTAATGATTGACGGTTTGACTTTTAGAAATTCAAATAATTCTTTTGGTGCGGTATATCTTGCAGCAAATCGAGTAGGGGGGCACTATCGGGAAGTGGACATCAGGAATTGTGTCTTTGAAAATAACATAGGATCGTATGCAGGAGCGCTTTTCTTATTAAACGTATCGAACAGATACGAAGAGGTAATAACTGGTATAAATGTCCAAGGATGTGTTTTTTCTCAGAACCAATCAACCTCTACAACTCATGCACAGGGAAGCGCAATCGCGATTCAGCAATTTAGCGATTGTGGGGTCGCGGCAAAAATACATAGTTGTGTATTTTATGGTAATAATTCAGCAGGCGGTTTGAATGGCATCGGTGAACCATATGCGTCGGGGACTATCTGTAATTGGTCGTATGTTGGAGATGACAAAGCCGACGACATGGTTGTGGATGTGGATCAATGTTCTTTCTTTCAAAACAACTCTATAAATGGTGGTTGCGCTATTTATAGACAGGATGCTAGAATGCCCATGCATGTTAATAATAATGTTTTCTATGAAAGTGAGAGCGACCCTATTAAGGGTACTGGTCCGCCAGCTGCATCAAACATATTCTTAACAGACGCAGAGGTTATTCCTGGGGCTCCAGAAAACAGGGTTTTTGAAGGTATATTCGTTGGAAGCACTTCAGATATTGACGTCGCCAGAGGTGAAGATAACATGTGGGGCACGGATGATGACGGCCTTCATTTGAGATTGGAAAATGGATCGGGTATCAACCTAAGAAATGCCGTAGAGTTTGCCGAGGAAAAAGACTATATCGTGCGAGATGTGTGTGGCCGCTTAAGGCTGGGGGGCAGGCACAATCAGCAGGATAAGGGAGCTTACGAAAGATATCTTAATATCCTCACTATCGGGGGGAAAAATAGTATTGGTGTAGCGGCTGGAGAAAACTATCAGATGTACCTGAAGCAGACAGCTAAAGATAGCGGGTATTTGATAAACTATGTCGGCTTATTTGATTCCGATGTTATATATTCTGAGGGATGCACGCAGAGTCTCGGGGAAGATGCTGATGATCCCTTCGTTATTCCCGCTGAAGTGGATGATCAGCCACTTGGCTATTTAGGTCCGTATGATGTCCAGACTGCAGCAGGGACGGATGGTGATAAGGGGCTTCTTTCATATTATAATACTGATAACTATGTAGAACTATCCGGGTTGAAGTATGACTATGCTTTAGTAATGTTAGGATCAAAGGATATCAACGCTGGAACTGAGGTCTCTAGTGTTTTGGAGGACTTAAGTAGCTTTTGCGATACTTTGCAACAAGATAATGAAGGCTTAGTGTTGGTAAGTAATCTGGTGAAGCATTCAAATAATCGTAATGCGATTAATGATTTTGTTTCGGAATTTGAAACACACACATTTACTCATGCCATAAAAACTGCCAACGTTAATACCATTTCCTTTGATCATGACGGTGATCCCTCTAATGCAGATGTGTTTATCGCAGAATCTGTAGAAGCAGAAAATGAAATTTCGAGTAGCTGGGGTTTTGAAATCATTGCGCAAATGTTTTGGAATGAAATTGGCTTATAATGTTAATATTTAAAAGAATACTGATCGGCATACTTAACGTAAGTGTGCCGACTCACTTTTAATATTCGAAAGGGCAAGAAAATAAAAATGACGAACTGTAAGTCGTTTAAAAAAACATTATTTGCTTTTTACAGAGTTATGTGTGGAATATTCATCATTCTGTTTTCTTGCACCGAACTTGACCCGCACAAGGATGACCCAAACGATTCAAACTACGTTCCCACTGAAATTAATATCAAACTTCTTCAGAATCAGGAAGAAGTAGCCACTGCTACCACAGAAGATTCATTCTCAATTGCTCTTTCAGTATCTCACCTGCATCGAATCGACCGAATAAAGATCGATTTGGATCTCAATAACGCCGATGATGAAGCAATTATTATACAGGCGGAGGATC
>CAZQOV010000225.1:0-2923 GCA_964595055.1 uncultured Bacteroidaceae bacterium
TGGTTCTCATTGCCGGTCAAAGAGGGAGACCCGGAGAACTGGAGAATGGGAGACCAGGAGATAACAGATTAGCGGATTTGAGGATTAGCAGATTAGCAGATTAGCAGATTGTCCTTAAGCTTCATGCAGTTGCATACATTGATCAGCGCAAACTTGTACTCAATCTGCTAATTCCCAAATCCTCAAATCTCCAAATTCTCAAATTTTAAAGCTGCTAATGTCTTGGCCTCCAAGAATTTATAGCTGAAATTCGGACACTGACCGTTCCGCAGCCTCCGGCCACTGCTTGAACCAATCTGCCTGGAGCTTGTTCTCCCTGATAACGGTATCTCTCACTTACGTAAACATTAACCTTATTCATTGATTAAAAGTCAACCATCATGCGAGGAAAACTGGAAAATGAAGGCCATTATGAGTTGTTCGAAACCACCCACGGAAACCAGATCCTGAACCTGAACGACAAGCATTTTTTTGCTGTTGTGAAGGGTCAGCGGGGCGACATCCTGGTGGGCACCAACGAAGATCACAAGAAGGATAAAACCCTGAAGGAAGGCCATTTCTACCTTTCGGATTTTGATGATGACCCTGAGTTCAGGGATCTGCCCCATCTGTTTCTGCAGGAAGGCAATAAATACAGGGAATGGATCCTGCCCAACGACAAGCCCACCCAAAAGGATTATCAGAAGAAGCTGGTGAAGACCGGAAACCTGGTGCCCAGGTCGAAGGTCGAACGCCATGTGAAGGGCAAAGGCAACGTGGGTAGCGAGAAGCAGTACCAGGAAGAGCCTGAAGGGCTGCGTGCCAAAACCAAAGAGGAGTTGTATGAAATGGCCAGAAAGAAAGACCTCTCCGGCCGCTCAAAGATGAACAAGGAAGAGCTGGTGAAAAAGCTGGCGCAAGAGGATTAGCCGATCAATAGTAATAAAATCATGGCAGGCTGTTGACGGATGAAAAGCTTTTGGGCTCGGTGGCCTATAAAACCGACCTGGGAATAAAAGTGGAAGCGGGCATTAAGTTTTAAACCGCGATCAGCAGAGTGCTTTCCAGATATTCAGGAAAGATCAGTGTAAATCAGTCAAATCAGTAAAATCTGTGTTCGACGAACACAGATCACACAGATTTGACTGATTCTCACTGATTTTTTATCCTCAAATCCCCAAATCCTCAAATCATCAAATCTGCTAATGTCTGACTCGTCCTAAATTTTGTTTACACTTTTTGTGTTAATACTGAATTTAGTTTACGTTTCATATTTGATCCTTGGGAGATGGAGAACCTGAGCTTTGTTGGGCAAAAAATGGGTGGGGTTCGATACCCCATCCATTTTTAATAGCCATGGGATTATGTGTCACCATCGCTTTGTTGGGCGATACAAAACTATCATTTTCTTTTAGAAACGGATAATAGTTTTTCCACCGGCGTTTTATGGTTCCTGTCATGGTGTGAGCTTCCTGAGGAGTGTTCATATCCAGGCTGGTATGAGGTCTTTCCTGATTGTAAATCCTTATGATTTCAGCAAGTTGTTGGTTTGCCACCTGCCTTGTTTCCAGCTTGATGTGGTTCAACCATTCATCCTTTAGAATGCCATTTACACGTTCAGCAATTGCATTATCCCTAGGGTCACCATTTTCTGTCATGCTGATCCGGAAGTGGTTCTTTTCCAGTATTTTCACATAATTCCTGCAGCAATATTGAACACCTCTGTCAGAATGATGGTAAACCCCCCGGGTTCCTTTAGGTAGCTGTTTCAATGCCATTTTAAGAGCATCAATTGTGAATTTGGCTTCTAATGTTGGCCCCAGAGCCCAGCCGATGATCTTCCGGGAATAGGCATCGGTGATCAGGCTCAGGTAAGCAAAACCTTCACCGGTGCGAATGTAAGTGATGTCGCTAACCCACAACTGATGGGCCTTTTGAGGGATAAAATCCTTAATCAGATTGGTGTATTTTCTGAAGTTATGGCCACTGAATGTCGTCCTGGGGCGGATTTGCCGTTTTCGCACCAGCATATTGTTATCCCTTAGAAAATCAAAGAAAGCATCCCGTCCAATGCTTAGATCTTCCGGAAGTTCAGCTTGAACAAAATGAAGCAGTTTACGACCTCCTGCACGAGGCATGATCTTTCGTTTTTCTTCAACGATCTGTAGAAGGATCTCATCCTTTGCAGCTTCTTTATAAGCGTGCTTTTCCCGCTGATAGTAGGCTTGCCTACTTCTGCCAAACTGGTCGCATAAAGCCTTCAGGTTTATTCCCGAAGGCTTTTCACGCAGCTCCTTTACCGTTTGGGCCCAGACTTTTTTCTGATAGGAATTTTTAGATCTCTTTCAGCAATCTCTATCATTTTATCAAGCACAAGGGTGCGAAACTTTTCTTTGTCAAGCTCCTTTTCCAGCTGCTTGATTTTGGCCTCCAGCTCTCGTTCACGGGGTGTTTTGTCTGACTTTTTAACCATGGCAGGTTCCAGTTTTCTGTTGGGATCGCTTGGGAAATTAATATCAAATTTACGCATCCATCTTTGAATATTGTTATTACCCCTGAATCCGTATTTTTCCTGCAGCTGAACAATGGTGATGTCAGTGCTGATATATTCCTGAACTACCTGGAGTTTTACTTCGTCCGGAATAAGGTTTCTGTTTTGTTTCATAGTCCTGATTTTTGTTTACTTTTTGTGTAAACCTATTTCAGGACAAGTCACCCCTGGCATTGCAGCCTGAACCTTGCAACTTCTCAACCCCTCAACCTCTCAACCCCTCAACCTCTTTACTCTTATTATTATGCACCATAAACCTAGATAGATTATTAGATATTTTATTATTTTAAGTAATTAATAATAATATATTTAAGAAGAGGGGAACAAATTAAAGAAGCAGGAGGCAACAACCACGGTAAAATCTTACTTTTCCTGGAGCGAAAAATGCCCCTT
>CAZQOV010000226.1:0-2897 GCA_964595055.1 uncultured Bacteroidaceae bacterium
TTACCTTCCCATCCAGGTCTACAATCGGGAGTATTTCTTCGGCTTGTGTCATTGATCGGGTAAAAGATTTTTTTAACATTTTTTTAATTCTGGTGCAAACTATCAACTTTTTCTTTACTTTCACTTTATTTGGTGGAAAAAATTCTGTCGTTCCCTGGTATTTAAGACCGGGAACCTCCGGGGCTATTGGGTTAAGAAAATAAAAATATTACTTTTATGCGTCGGTTCCGGGGATAAAAGCTTTTTTTCATCAAACAAAATCCGCATCCCCCGGTTAATCTAATTTTAAATCTAATACAATGATACAGGTTCAAACATGGCTTAAAGCGCTCAGAACAATCCCCAGAGTTACCGAAGAAGAATGGAAATCCTATGATATCATTTCAAAATGGCTGATCGCATCAAGGTCTGCCGTATTCATCTTAACCGCCCTCTCTGCAGCAGTGGGAGGTTTGCTGGCATTCCGCGACGGACAGGTAAACTGGTGGTATTTTACTGTAGCCCTCCTTGGACTCGTTTTCGCGCATGCATCCAATAATCTGATCAATGATCTTGTCGATTATAATAAAGGAATTGATAAGGATAACTATTACAGATCACAATATGGACCTCAGCCACTCGAGCATGGACTTATGACCAAACCGGTTTTCTTCCGTTATATTCTCATCACTCTTGCACTCGCAATTATTACCGGTATTTACCTTGTGTGGAACACCGGTCCGCTGACGTTTTATATAGCAATTGCCGGCCTGTTCTTCCTGCTTTTTTATACATGGCCGCTCAAGTATATAGGATTGGGTGAACCAACCGTGCTGCTTGTGTGGGGCCCCCTCATGATAGGTGGCGTTTATTATGTTAGCGGCGGATCTGTCTGGAGCTGGGAAGCAGTAATGATCGGACTCATATACGCAATCGGTCCTACCTCGGTACTATTTGGGAAACATACCGATAAACTCAGGGAAGATAAGAAAAAAGGGGTGCATACATTGCCGGTTATTATCGGAGAAAAATCAGCCCGCTACACCAATATCGGACTCTGGGCCATCCAGTTCATTCTCGTCCTGGTGATGGTATTCACACAACAGCTTACAGTTGCCATGCTGATTGTTTTCCTGGCTATCCCTAAATTCATCTGGGCAGCAAAGATCTATTCAAAACCCAGACCTGAAAGCGAACCCGAGGATATGGAAAAGAATGTCTGGCCACTCTACCTTTCAGCCCATGCATTTATTTACAACAGAAGGTTCGGTGGATTATTCCTGCTTGGATTGATTGTTGATATTATTCTGATAAGAAACAATATCGGTATTGTTTCATTTTGAAAAAACCGATTGAGCGGGGCAGATTCTGCGTTCGTAAAATAACCGGCGAAAACCCACAGAACAGGGAGTTCTATTACAGGCATATTGTCAGAAATTGTAATGAATTCTCCCCCATTCTCTTTTTACATCCACCGAAACCTTGTGTGCAGGTGGACCTCAATTCAGAATGTTCTCCCTGATCTCTTCAATCACCATCGTGATCTCGCTTACGATTTCATCATCGAATTCCGATTCATATTCCTGGGCTGTAATCTTTTTATTGGTCGTATCCAGCTTAAAACCTTCCTCATCATAATAGATCTCGTATCTGGCATAAGCCTTTCTCAAACGCTTGAGCATAAGAATATATTCGGTTATACGGATATCTTCCTGATAATTGCTCAGAAGGTAAATCAAACTGTTAAGTGAATATTTCTGCTCCCCTATCCGTTCCATGATCTCCATATTGTAGGGATTAGACTCCAGGATCTTTGTGGCTATGTATAAAGCTTCAACCCATCCTCCCATAACAATACGCGCAGCAAGGGAATTTTTTTTATTCTCCTTCAGGAAATTATCAGTCTTGTCATATATCTTCGAAGCAATTATCGAAACCGAATCCCGATCAGGAAACTTTTCCTCCAGCTTTTCAAATATATCTTCATAATACGTTTGGGGTATGCCCAGCTTTTCGGAAAGAATTTCCACAACCGTAAAATACCTGGCAGTCAACATTTCCTGATCGAACATACGGGCATAATGAAGATCCACCCCGTAAACCCCAATGGCAATGGCAATTTCTCCGGGTTTTCGATACCGGGCAAAATGTTCCGGGGAATGGGGTAAGTCCGGATCAAAATTAGCCCCAACCTTCTGAAAAATACGGCTCATTTCTTCTGGCTTATACATCGTATAGAAGATTTCTCTTACCCTCTGAGATTCGACACTATGGGAGGAAAAATCACCGGTAATTTCTTCTTCAGGGCTTTCTTCATGCTGCTTACAGGAACTTATAATTACCAGCAGAAAACATGAAACGGAAAGAAAAACTTTGTGTTTCATAAGGTTAAAAAATTCTGTAATAAATATACACAAAGTTGGGAATAAATGAAGCGTTTGATGGGAAAAAAGAATGGGTGTGGAGGAGAAGGCAGGAGATTAGCGACGGGTAAGTGGTAATCGGTAATCGGTAATCAGTAATCAGTAAGGGGTAATCGGTAAGGGGTGGGTTTCCACGAAACAATAGGTTTTTTAGGAATTATAGCAGTTGGGGGCAGGAGGTTGTTGAATGCAGGTTCTGGCTTGTCCAGGTTAGTACCTTACTTCTGATATTCATGTTTTTTTGGCAGAATATTTTGAAGCGCCTTCTGTAGGCTAATCCCTGTAGACGCTACAGAGGCATGAAAAATGTTTCAACTTTAAAAAATTTGCTTGGTTCTGGTTTATCCAGGTTGGGTTATGTTTTTGAAAAAGTATGTATAAAAATCCCGGAGGGATTAAATAATAATAGCCACGGGTTTCAACCCGTGGTAAGGGAAAAGGTTAATCTTACCCCGGAGGGGTTAAATAAGATTTAAAACATATAAATACTACCAG
>CAZQOV010000227.1:0-2891 GCA_964595055.1 uncultured Bacteroidaceae bacterium
CTATTATTGTTACTGACCCTTCGGGCCAGGAATAGCAGGGCTCAATTTAAGGAAAGTTTTTTTCTTAAAAGACCTATATATTTTCTCTGATATTTTTTTTTCGCTTAAAAAGAAAAATTTGGTTTTTGGACACTGAGATTTTTAAGGTTTTTTTATTAAGGAGTGAAGACCCATTAAACATTCTTACCTTGAAAAATCCAAAAACCGACAAAGATCGTGAAGAATGGAAAAAATCTATTGATTTGGTCAAAACAACTTACCAATTAACGAGAGGATTTCCGGAAGATGAGAAGTACTGTCTTACACAACAAATGAGGAGAGCTGCTATTTCTATTCCCAACAATATTGCTGAGGGAGCCGGAAGATCTTCATTTAAAGAATATGTTTACTTTATTAATATAGCATGTGGGTCATTATCTGAGCTCGAAACTCAGTTTATTATTGCAGTTGAGTTAGATTATTTAGAGGATATTGAAGAATTGCAGCAAAGAATATTGTCAATAAAAAGGATGTTAAGGAGATTGGCGGAGAGCCTTAAAGGTTAAGACGGTTATAAATTCCTTTTAAAAAATGCAAACCTCCGCCCGAAAACGCGATAGCCCTAACGTCCCCGCCAGGGGACCCTAACATCTCCGCATCGCGGAGATCCTAACGTTCCGGTACAGCCGGAACCCTGACAATAACAGTTAAAACATTAAGATAAATTACTGTCCTGAAGCCCGATAAGGTGCTTAAATCAAATCCCGAATCTCCATTGTTGCCACAATAACTTCCACGATCTCATCAATATCAAGGGTCATACAGTTGAATTTCATGTCGAAGCGGGTGTAGTCGGTGCCTTTGCCTTCGAAGTATTCGCGGAATTGTTTTCTTTTTTTGTCGATATCCTTGCAGTATTTGCGGGCTTCGGCAATGGTGATGTTGTGTTTTTCGCTGGTACGGAGGGCGCGCCATTCCAGGGGAGCTTCGAGGTGAATGTGAATGGATTTGGGAATATCATGACAGATGGCTACTCCTCCACGCCCAACGATGATGGCATTTCCCTCTTCGGCAAAATTGCGAATCACTCTGGCAATGGTATTACGGATCTTACGGTCGGTCTTATAAAATTTGCGGGAATGAGAGAGAAGAAGATCCTCAAGAGGGCCGTGTTGTTTGTATTCGAACACATATTGGATTTCAGCCAGGTCTACTCCCAGTTCCCGGGCCGATTCTTCCATAATTTCCTTGCTTATCCAGCGCCAGGGAATTTCTTTAATGTACTTTTGTCCCCTTTCATTCAGTTTATTCACCAGTTTTTGAGCGATCTTTTTGGAAGGACAACCCAGTTCTCTGGATAATGTCACCACAGGACCAGGGAAGAAGCTTTTGGATACCTGCTCTTCGTACCTTTCTTTGAGGTATTTGGATATATCGATTTTCATAACGGTAGGTTGTAGTGGTTTAGGTAAAGATAGGTTTTTTTGGGGAGGAAAACAAGGGGAACAGGAGAGAGGTTTTATGGCAGAATGAGTGTGAGAGTGAGAGCCAAGATGCTTTCGTGGGTATGATGCTTTCGGAACAGGGGATAAATTTTCCCAGGCAGCAGGATGAGCCTACCAGCGCTTCCGCAGGATTGACAAAACGCGGTGAGGTGAAGGGAATGCCAGTAGTAGCGGTTTTTTCAGAAAGGCTTACCATAATCCTCTCATTTTTTTGCATTGCGAAGGCTGGGGTTTTCCTTTTTTGGCAATAAAAGTGTGTAAAAACTTCTTCCACAATGAAACTGCATAATTATCAGGCTTACATTTTAACCAATGTGATGAGCAAATTTCTGTATGCCTCAAATTTAATCCACACTTAATCTATGTTACAGATATACAACCTATTTTCGCAAAAAACCCGGAAAACCCCGGAAACTATTGAACAAAAATATGTTTCCTGAGTTTATTCTTTATATTTTTGGCGGCTGTGATAAAAAAAACAGGGATTTTATATGGAAAATGCAGAAGAATTATATTCGAAAGTCGTGGATTTATACAAAAAATATGGGGTCAAATCGGTTACGATGGAAGATGTTGCACGTGAACTGGGGATTTCCAAAAAGACGCTTTATATCCATGTAGCTGACAAAAAGGAGCTGGTTGAAAAGGTCATTCATTATGATTTTGATGTGGTAAAGGATTGTTTCATGGAGGTTTTTGACAAAGAGGGGTTGAATGCGATCGAACAGCTTTTTGAAGTGAATTATTTCATGCGTAATCTTTTAAAACATCACAGTTTTTCCCTCGACTATGATCTGAAGAAATATTACCCGGATCTGTTCAGGAAAATATCTGAAAGAAAGCAGCATGAAATGTATAATACGGTGCTGAATAATATGAGAAAGGGCAAGGCTGAAGGCATATACCGTGAAGAGCTGAATGAGGAATTAATTGCGAAGTTGTATGTCTCACGGATCGTATCGGCTCATGATAGCGAATTTATGAGCATTGAAGATTTCATTGCCCCGGAGGCCTATAAAGAGTACTTTGTGTATCACATTCGTGGAATCGCCAATGAAAAAGGCATTAAAATTTTGGAAGATAATATTGACAAATTGCATCACACTGATAATGATTAGGACAATTATGAAGAAATCAATTCAAGAAAAAAGCGTAGTTATGATCTTCCTGATGGTGATCATTTCATTGCCTGTTTTCAGTCAGGAAGAGGAAAGAAAATACCTCGAGTTGAGCTTACAGGAAGCGGTAGATTATGCCCTGGAGAATAATTTCAATGTGAGGAAAGCAAGGCTGGACATTGAGGCCGCGAAAAAAGAGGTCTGGGAAACCACGGCTATCGGTCTTCCACAGGCCAATGCGACGCTTGACTACCAGTATATTCCCGGTACGTTACCCACAGTGGAGTTT
>CAZQOV010000228.1:0-2861 GCA_964595055.1 uncultured Bacteroidaceae bacterium
GGTAGGGATGTTGATCGATAAAGCACAATTGCTTAATCTCACTCCTCCCGAAATGACTGTTCTCGTGGGGGTAATGCGTGTACTTGACACCAACTGGGACGTGTCCAAATACGTAGTCTTCACCGACCGCCCTGAAAGCCTTACCAACGACTTCTTTCTGAATCTGCTGGATCTGGGAACAAGCTGGAAAGCAACTTCGAAGGATGAGGAGTTATTTGAGGGGCAGGATCGTAAGACCGGCGAACCCAAATGGTCAGGCTCTCGTGTTGATCTTATTTTTGGTTCAAACTCAGAACTTAGAGCTCTTGCCGAGGTGTATGGATGCGAAGATTCACAGGAAAAGTTCCTGAAAGATTTTGTGAAGGCCTGGGATAAGGTAATGAATCTTGACCGGTTTGATTTAAAGTGAAGTTTGCCCTCAAAAGAAATTTAACATTAGGAATTGGTAATCTGTGCAATCTGTGGTGGGTCTTTCACCACGGATGGCACGGATTTATACGGATTTTTATGTGAAAATTTTTATGGAAATTTTAGCTGCCTTTTTAATAAACATTGACATGTTTATATCCCCTGATTTACCGGTTTTCTTTTATCCCGATGGTAAAAATGGCAAAGATCAATTCCTATAGAACCCGCCGGAACCAAATGTCTCACAAAAAAATCACCTGCTTTTATCTGTTTTTAAGTTGATCCGGGAGAAGAAGAATTTACCCATATGGGTTTCATTAATCATTTTATTTAATTGAACTAACACTTCTTATTTACTGAAATTTATAATACATTACCTAAACTAAAATTTAAAATTTAATTCTTTACAAGAGTCCCTATAGTCATCCGGGTATTCCGGGAAAATTTAAGATTTTGACCCCAATAAATTAGCTTCAGAAACAGAACATTTAAACAATATCTCATTCATTTGAGTTAGTAGTTTGGACATGAACAGGATTCATTTTCAGAATTTTTTTATTTCTGTGAATTATAGTGTATAATAAGAATTACAGATAGATTCATTTGGCATAATAAAATACTCATCAAAGGTTTATGCTTTCAGATTATTACAAATCAGGACAATCATGATCATCACGCTTTCAATGATACGGTACAAAGGATTCAGAAACAAATACTGGGGCTTTACCATGATGCAAAGGTCGCATCCCTATGTCAGGAATATCCCGGGCTTAGGTTTTTATAAAGTTCTTGGGACAGGAGCGGGGAACGGATTCAGGCCTGATCCTGATTTTTCGGCATATGGCTTTCTGGGAACATGGGATGAAGAGTCGCATGCAGAAGATTTTTTTGATAATTCAGAATTATTTAACAAATACCGGGAGCGGTCTGATAAAATATCCACTATCTATATGAAATGTCTGAGGGTTCACGGCACCTGGGATGGAAAAGAACCGTTTATTCCAGCAGATCCCCCACCCAAAGGAGATCGTATAGCCGTGATAACAAGAGCTACCATTGCTCCCCGCCGGCTTTTAAAATTCTGGCGAAAAGTGCCATCGGTGAGCGCACCTTTAAAAACACAGGAAGGGCTTATTTTTTCAGCAGGAATAGGCGAATGGCCACTCACACAGATGGCTACTTTTAGTCTGTGGGAAAATGAGGGCTATATGAACGCCTATGCCTATCAGAATCCTAAGCATATTGAAGCAATAAGGCTTACCCGGACACTCAACTGGTATACTGAGGAGATGTTTGCGAGGTTTCGGCCGTATAGGATGGAGGAGGGAGGGGGGAACGGTGAACGGTAAGCGGTAAGCGGTGAACGGTAATCGGTGAACGGTAAGCGGTAAGGGGTAAGGGGTAAGCGGTAAGGGGTAATCGGTAAGGGGTAATCGGTAAGGGGTAATCGGTAAGCGGTAAGCAGTTTGAAACAGGGCATTGGCTGGTTGCCAAACGAGGGAAGTTTTGCTGAAAAACAATGACCATAAATGACAGGCCATTAAAAAATCAGGTTGAGAGAGGTCTCTTCCTTCGGTACTATCAACAAAAAGCTTCCCTTAAACTGAACTCTGCTATCTCTGGCCCGGAGGCCTGTAACAATAATAGCCACGGGTGATTAACCCATGGTAACTTCCCCCGGATGGGATGCAACAAGCAGTAATTCAATACCATAAAGAATAGCCGGGGAAAGAGTTGTCATTAGTAATAGCGCAGCGAGAGCCCTCTGCTGGATTTCGTAAGAAATTCAGCGCATTTAATGACAAGTTAAATTAACCATTCAAATGACTGCAGAAAACCAAAATAACAGCCTCTTAAAAAACATATATTTCAGATGCTACGCAGAATTGAATGATTTTCTTCCTGAGAGGCATAAATACAGGCAATTTCAGTATGGTCTGAAAACTCCCATAACTGTAAGGGAAGCAATTGAATCACTGGGCATTCCCTTTTCCGAGATTGACCTTATACTGGTAAACGGCCAGACAGTTTCCCCAGGTCATCAGCTGGGGGAGAATGATTATATATCTGTTTATCCCACATTTGAAACACTGGATATCAGCAGTCTGAAGGTTTCCCACAAGCCACCGCTACGGATTACCCGTTTTATCCTGGATGCCCATCTTGGCAAACTGGCGAAATATTTGCGTATGCTGGGTTTTGATACCTTATTCCGCAATGATTTCGAAGATTCGGAGATCATTGATATTTCTGTCAGAGAAAAACGGATTATATTGACACGGGACAAACACCTGCTCAACGCTAAAAAAATTTCGCATGGATATTATGTGCGATCTACTGAAAAGCATGCCCAATTAAGAGAGGTGGTTCAAAAATTTGACCTTTACAGTCAGTTTAAATCCTTTTCACGTTGCATGTCATGTAATACTGAACTTACTCCTAAAAAAAAGAGT
>CAZQOV010000229.1:0-2844 GCA_964595055.1 uncultured Bacteroidaceae bacterium
AAGAAAAGAAAATATTATTAAGAGAAACCGGATTGGATCACCTTGTTATAATTGAGTTTACAAGGGAATTCTCCAAAATCAGTTCCCGTCAGTTTATCGAAGACCTCCTGATGAAAAAATTGAATCCCAGAGTTATTGTGGTTGGCTTTAATCATCACTTTGGACACAACCGGGAAGGTGATTTTTCCTATTTGTATAAACTTAGCCATCATTATGGTTTTGATGTCGAGGAAATTCCCGAACAGGATATCCATAATGAATCGGTAAGTTCAACCAAGATACGTAAAGCTCTTCTTGAGGGGAATATTCAAAGGGCCAATGCTTATCTCGATCATTATTATTTGATCAGGGGAAAGGTGAAAATTCATCCCCGGCGTTCTGCTCAGTTTGAACGACCGGTATATATTGTACAGCTTGAAGAGGACGTAAAGCTTATTCCTCCCGATGGGGTTTACGCCGTGAATATTCATGACGACAGGTCTGTTGAGAAGGGTCTTCTGAGTGTGAGCAAATGGACTCTCGAAAGGAACCTGCTAAGCCCGGTGACAGAAATTGAATTTTGTTACCTGGATAAGGATATTACCAGTGATGGTCTTGACTTGCTGTTCCATTTTCATAAAAAGATAAGGAACGGAAGTAATACAAAGGATGAATATAGAATAAAGCAGCTTTTTGATAAAGACCTGAATGAGATAAAAGACCTGATCTATTAAACAATTTCAAATATCTCTTTTCTTACTTCATATTTATTTTCCGGAGTCACCCGGTATTCTTTTAGCACTCTTACAGGAGGCCCTTCCAGCAATCTTATGTTTTGCCCGAGATCAATGGCCTCATCCACATCATGAGTAACAAAGATCACAGTTCTGCGATCAAATTCCCAGAGCTTTTTAAACCTTTGCATCAGATTTTTTTTCAACTTCATATCCAGTGCCTTAAAAGGCTCGTCCATCAGTATCACTTCTGATGGAAAACTAAAAGCCCTGGCCAGGGAAAGCCTCTGTTTCATCCCCCCACTGAGTTTTTGAGGATAATAATCTCCGAACTCTTCAAGTTCAACAAGTCGTAAATATTCTTTTGCCCTGGATAGAAGTTCTTTTTCTGGCACAGAGTCCCGGAGGGTAAAGAAAAGATTTTGCTCTGCAGTTTTCCATGGGAGCAGGCGTGGTTCCTGGAATACATAAGAAAAACTCAGGTCTTTGAAATCATTTTCAGATAGTATATCAGCTTTAACGGTCCCGCTTATTATATTCAGAAGGGTGGTTTTCCCGCATCCTGAGGGACCGAGAATACAATTTATTTCCCCCCTGACGAATGAAATATTGAAATTCTCAAAAAGCCTGAGATTACCAAATGATTTGTTTAAACCTTTTATAGTTAATCCTGCTTCCATACCACTATTCTTTTTTCAAACCTTCTTATCATAATTTCAAAAAGATAAGATACTATCACGGCTATAAGTGTCCAGGCAATTACCTCACTTACCAGCAGGTATGATTGCGATTCCTGCATACGGCTACCTATACCCCTGACAGGTTGGCTAAGTACCTCTCCAATTATTATTGCTCTCCATCCAAAACCCAGTGCGTTCGATATACCTCCGGTCAAAAATGGAATAATTGAAGGCAGGTATATATCTTTCAGTATATTACGGGATTTCACCTGGTAAACCCTCCCCATCTCTATAAGATCAGGGTCAACATTGCGAATGCCTTCAATAATGTTTAAACAGATCACGGGAAACATAGTAAGAAGAGCAATAAATACCGGTACCGATTCATTGCCGAGCCAGATTATGGCAAGCAGGATGATGGAAACAACAGGAGTTGACCTTATGGTTACCAGCAGAGGATTTATGAATAAGAAAAAATTTTGATTAATGCCTGCGGGTACCCCGATAATAAATGCAAGGACAAGTGATAGTATAAAACCTGTCAGACCCCTTAAGACTGTATATCCAATATCGGGCCATAATGCACGATTGCTTAGTATATCAAAAGTACTGACAAGAGTTTTTCCGGGAGAGGGGACAATCTGCTCCGAAGAGGCAACAATTGAAGCCAATTTCCATATCAGGATGATAAGCAGTATTCCTGCAAAACTAATCAGGTTTTTCTTTGAAATAAAATTCTTCATCCGGTAATTTTCCGCCGATTATCAAGGGATTAAAGTTATAAAAGACTTTGAAATATTCATGTATGCCATGCATTTCTTCCCATGCATAGCTTAAAAATAAATTACTTCGCGGTATTGATTGCTTTACTATTGTTGTATCAGGCAGGATGTTATGTTTTACAATAAGATGGGCCGCTTCCGATGGCCTGTTGTTAACATTATCTATTGATGCCGATAATCTTTCGAGGTATTCAGTAATAACTTCAGGATTCTCACTGGCGAAATTTTTATGTACAAGCAAAGCAGTTTGGGCAAAGGGAACATCCGGACCAAAAAGTTGTCCCCATTCCAGGTTAAAATCGATGAGTGGCTGCACAGAAGGATTTTTAGCCATTACCATGCTTACCAGAGGTTCGGAAATAACACCCAGTTCTGAAACACCTGCAGAAATAGCATTGGCAAGTTCAATGTGGGTTGGAAAAGAATAATCCAGTGTGACATCTTTT
Organism: uncultured Bacteroidaceae bacterium; assembly: GCA_964595055.1. Classification (GTDB taxonomy): domain Bacteria; phylum Bacteroidota; class Bacteroidia; order Bacteroidales; genus CAYRTD01. Next base: position 2,622 of record CAZQOV010000229.1, read on the forward strand.
TGGGGATCAATACCGTTTTTTTCCAGCAGGTAACGGAACATCACATCAGGGGTCATGCCCTTGGCCATCAGATAGATTTTTTTGCCTTTCAGATCATTCCAGGAGTTGATTTCTCCACGTACTCCGAAGAGATAAAGCGTACCCCAAACCGGAACAGCAGCCAGCTGGTAATTGACCCCTTTGTTATAGATTATCGAAGCCATATTGGTGGGTACCACGGCAA
>CAZQOV010000230.1:0-2795 GCA_964595055.1 uncultured Bacteroidaceae bacterium
AGGTACCATAAAAATATACACATTTTACCCAACGAATTCAATTTTGAACTGGCCGGAGAGATAAATGAAAACTATTTCACTTACTTATTAAGAAGTACAGATGCGAATTATCAGCGGTAAATATGGCGGAAGAATCATTAAACCTCCGGGGAATTTTAAAGCACGACCAACAACTGATCTGGCCAAAGAAAGCTTGTTTAATATTTTATCCAATCACTGGAATTTTAATGAGCTTGATATTCTGGACTTATTTTCCGGCACCGGAAGTGTAGGATTTGAATTCATATCGCGTGGAGCTGCAAGTGTGGTTATGATAGAGAGAAATTATACCCATTTCCGGTTTATTCGAAAAGTAGCTCAAATGCTCCCGGTAGAAAATGTGAGAATAATGAAAGCCGATGTTTGTAAAGCCATTTCAAAAATAAATCAACATTTTGATATTGTTTTTGCCGATCCGCCCTACGATATGCCGGACTTCGAAAGCATACCCGGTCTGGTTTTCGAAAATAACTTATTAAAACCCGGAGGATGGTTTATCCTCGAACATTCTTCAAATCAGGACTTCATGAATTCAAGAGGTTTTTTCGATTCAAGAAAGTACGGAAGTGTTAACTTCAGCTTTTTTAAAAATACTGATAATTATAATGCCTGATTTCCTCTCTGCACTACCTTCCATCCTTTTTATTTTTTCCGGATCAGACCTTTCATAAACAAAAACTTGCTCAAGTCTGTTCTAAAATTACCTCTGATTAGTTCGTCTAAATTTTAAAATATAATATAATGAAGAAGCTAAGAATAATTCCTTTTTTAATCTTCACCTTCTTTCTTTCAAAAGCCCAGAATTATGATGCTTCAATAAAATTCTATATTGATAATGTAAGCGGAACAGTTGAAGGCACCCTGGAAGGTTTTGAAGCAGACATAAACTTCAATCCTGCCAATCCGGATGATTCAAAAATCGAGGCATCTGTAGATGTATCAACTATTGAAACCGGAATTAACCTGAGGGATAAGCACCTTAAGGAAAAAAACTTTTTCCGGGCCGAAAAGTATCCCGTAATCAGAATGGAGTCGGTTGATATAACCAGAATGGATGAAGGAACTTTTACAGGGACATTCAGATTAACTATAAAAGGAACAACAAAAATAATTGAATTCCCCTTCAAATACTCAAAACTTGGGAATACTGAACAATTTCGGGGAGAATTCAAAATAGACAGGGTGGATTTTGATGTGGGGGACAATGCAGTGCTTTTTGGTGAAGAGGTAAGAGTTGAACTGGACGTCAAGGTAATAAAATAGTGGGCTTGATCTTTTATTCCTCATTTTAACCAAAAAACTATTTCCTTTCACTTCCATTTTTCCTAATTTGTAAAAAAAAATCATGAATGAGAAAATTCTTGTCCTTGGAGCAGGTCATGTGGGTAGTTTAATTGCCCTTGACATGAAAAAAAACGGTCATGATGTTATTTGTATTGACATTGACTATCATCCTCTGAAAACATTATCGGTGGAAGGAATTGAAACTTACCAGGGTGATTTTACCAATAAGCAATGTCTTGAAAAATACCTGGTAAATGCCGATCTCGTCATCGGAGCCGCACCGGGAAAGTTTGGATACAATTTAATGCAAAATGTAATTAATGCCGGGAAAAATATGGTTGATATATCATTCTGCCCTGAAGATTACATGGAACTTCATTCCCTCGCTGTAAAAAAGAATGTAAGCCTGATTGCCGACATTGGTGTTGCACCCGGAATGTGTAATGTAATTCTGGGATATTATAATGCCCGGATGCAAGTTGAGTCCTATAAATGTGTGGTTGGGGGATTGCCGGAAAAACGTGAGTGGCCCCTGGAATACAAAGCGTCCTGGTCACCCACAGATGTAATCGAAGAATATACCCGTCCGGCACGTTTGAAAATAAATGGTAGCCTGTTAATTAAACCTGCATTATCAGATACAGAACTGGTGGAACTTGATCCGGTTGGGACACTTGAGGAATGGAATTCAGACGGACTAAGGTCCCTTTTGAAAACTATGCCGGATATTCCAAATATGGTTGAAAAAACATTACGTTATCCTGGTACTGTTGACTATCTTAAGGCGTTGAGGAAACTGGGGTATTTCTCAGAAAAGGAAATCGATATCAAAGGAAAGAAGATCAGGCCTGTAGACCTTTCTGCCGAACTGCTTTTCAGAAACTGGAAAAGAGATGAGGATGAAAAGGAATTTACAATAATGAGAGTGATAATTGAAGGACTTAAAAACAATATGCATATCAGATATATTTATGATCTTTATGATGAGTATGATGAAGAAAATAATTATCTATCCATGGCAAGAACCACAGGATATACCTGTACCGCTGCAGCGGAAATGATCCTGAGAGGAAATTATAGCAAAAAAGGAGTGAGTCCGCCGGAATACCTCGGAGAAAAGAAAAAAAATTTCACTTTTATGATGAAGTATCTCTCAGAGCGCAATGTAAACTACACCTCCCGGCAAGAAACTATTAAACTTAACTAAAGGAACCCTTGGTCAATTAACTGGTTCCGGGATACATCCGGGCTTCGTGTTTTTTATATCAAATTAAATCAACTGCATTAAACGCCCTATTCTGTAAAAATCTGCAGTGAGAAAAAGGCATAATTCGCTTGAAAAAAAATATTTCTTATTATTTTTTGTTTTTGTTTTTGCAGAATGAAAAAAACATGTATTTTTGCAGCGCACTTGAGGAATGGTCTGGTAGTTCAGTTTGGTTAGAATGCCGGCCTGTCACGCCGGAGGTCGC
>CAZQOV010000231.1:0-2789 GCA_964595055.1 uncultured Bacteroidaceae bacterium
CTGAAGCAGACGTAAAAAAATGAAAACCAGCAAAAATATGAGCAGTATTTCAAAAAGTATAGATATTAGTGAATTTGATTCTGGTGTATACTTTCTAAGATATACAGACAACAGAAAATATTCATTGGAAAGGTTTGTGATTCAGAGGTAACTGTTTTTTCGAATTGGTTAAAAAGCCGTCTCGTTTGGGACGGCTTTTTTTGGTAAAAAAAAAGCCTGTCATATCCGACAGGCCTTCAAAATGGTGTTGTAAATAAAGCGTTTATATCTAAACTGCACTTACATTTACTGCGTTAAGGCCTTTTTTGCCTTCCTTTAATTCGAATTCTACTTCGTCACCTTCCTGAATCTCATCAATTAATCCTGACGCATGTACAAAGTGTTCTTCTTCTGAATTGTCTTCTTTAATGAATCCATAACCTTTTGAATCATTAAAAAATTTTACTGTTCCTTTTTTCATTGTGTAATAAAATAATTAAAAATAATATAATTGAGGACAAAGGTAATGGAAATATTAATATAGAGTGGTTATAACAAGAATTTTTTTCTTCTGTAACAAAATTTTTGCTTTTGTTACGGAATACGGTAAAATTTTGTATGAAATTTCATCCTGAGAAAACAATTTCAGCTCTGAATGTTTACTATTATAAAGGCGAGAATTATTCACCTGGAAATTTCACACTTATGATTTTAACTTAATACCAATAAATATGAAAAATTTGAAAGAAGTTTCAGTACCCGATCTGAAAACCAATGTCGGTTTTCCGGAAAGAGTTATATCCATCATATCGGGTTCTTTCCTGATGTGTAATGCTGTTTCCAGCAAAGGAAGCTTTGTTAAAGCTCTCACTGCCGGTTATCTTATGTTCCGGGGTACCACAGGTTATTGTCCTGCATACGATGCTGTAGGCAAAACACTTGGATTGAAGAGCAGGAATATTAACATTTATACGAGTCTTACGGTTAATAAGCCACCAAAAGAAGTATATGCATTCTGGAGAAAGCTTGAAAACCTGTCTCTCTTTATGGATCATATAGAAGAGGTTAAAGCTATAGATGACATTAATTCGGAATGGAAAGTAAAGGTGCCTGGTGGGCTTGGAACTATAAGCTGGAAAAGCAGGATTGTGGAAGATGTTCCTGAAGAAAGACTGAGTTGGCACTCACTGCCCGATTCAGTTATTGAAAATGCAGGAAATGTACAGTTCCTGAAATCCGGAAAAAATGGTACTGAAATACATGTGTTCATATCTTACAGGGTACCCGCAGGTAAAATAGGTGAAAAAGTAGCCCGGCTTTTCAATCCTCTGTTTGAAGAATTGGTAAGGGATGATATTAAAAATTTCCGTGAATTTCTTGAAACAGGAGAAATGTAATTATTAGTAAGTCATTTCATTAGTAAGTCATTACATTGGTGAGTCATTACATTGGTGAGTCATTTCAGTGGTGATTCATTTCATTCTTAGGGCATTCTAAAAATAGTGAAATATTTTCTTAAACCTCTGAAGCTTCTGAAACCATTGCAAGCCTTGCAAATTTCTGAAATTATCATATCTAAGGAGTGTTACCTCCAAGAGGTAATGTAATGCTCAGCCAGGGAAGTGCGAAAAATTCCTCCACACCTACGGGAATAACCAGACCATAATCAACTGCAAGACGCTTTTGTACGGTCCGGCCTCCTGCAGAAATAATACCGATAGTTTCGTATTGAGTAGAGATGAGGTAATTTTCAGTTACTAAGTAAGCCTTTTTTCCTATCCTGTACATTCCGCTGAAAGAAAATGTGGGATATTCACCAAAACCATCTGCAGTGTAAGTCCAACCGGCACCTAATGTGCCATTACGATTTTTTGAACCATAGGTTAATGTGCCATAAGCAATACCAAAAGAAGCCTGGTTTTCTCCGATAACTGTAGCAGCCAGTGCACCTGCCCCGAGATTGAATTTATCCTTTTTAAGAGGAATACTGAATTTGGGAGTTATCCATACCGGAGTCGGGGTGCCGGCAAAAAGAAAAAGCGGAATAAGCCCGGTTCCCAGCGAAAAATAATCGCTGAAACCATAACTCACCTGGTTAAACATGACCCATAGGTTCTGGTAGTAACCTGTCCCCTTTTTAAGTCCATAACCATTCGGTCCGTAAAAATACCGGGTGGCATGTGAATTTTCAAAATAGAAATCGCCTCCCTTAAGTTTTTCTTCATCCAGGATCTCATAATCCATAATCTTCAGTCTTGGGATGCGAAGAATTACCATGGGTTCAGTTTCAAGCTCAATGTATTTGGGATTGGTGTTAACAATAAGACCACTATACACATTTCCCCTTGAGGTTTCTATTTCCACATATACAGAATCGGTGGGTGATATCTTAAACAGGTCGGAAATAGTATCAGACTGTGTAAAAGCAGTAAAAGAGAAAAGAAAAATAACAGGGAATAAACTGGACAAGATTTTCATTGCTATGAATTTTAGGTAAAAGTAATGGATTCCATGAAGGAGCTAAATACCTTTTATGGGTTTAACTGTTTAAGGGTTTAATTGTTCAGCTCTCGGTCGAGAGAATCGTGTACTTCGGCTCCGTTTGTTTATGGTCTAATAACGGTTAGAGACCCGCCGGCAACGGGTCGTCAGAGTCCACCCGGGGAAGGTAAACGTTAGAGACCACACCTTCGGTAGGGTCGTTAGAGCTTCGCGGCACATTAGAAGTAGCTGAGTTTCTTTATTAAACTCATTTTGGCATCCTGGAGAGTTAATTCTAATAAGTCGAATTCATCGTGAGAATCGTGAGG
>CAZQOV010000232.1:0-2786 GCA_964595055.1 uncultured Bacteroidaceae bacterium
ATCAGATGTACACTATACTCCGGAATCAATGTACATTTTGCCCGGAATACTCAATCTAATGTTTCACAGAGAATTCAAAAGCACTATATTTTCGAAAATGGTATGGATTTGCAATATGTTATTAGTTCTAAATCCATAGTGACTAATTTTTGCCTGTACTCCTCTTTTGGAGATTATTTATATGCATTAAATCTTAGGGATGATTTCTCTAAATATGAATTAATTCAGATTAATTTTGATAAAGAATTGCCTTGATGTACATTATTTATCTGTCCTTGACTAAACGTGTGAAAATGGATGAAATGGGATAAATAATACATGAAACATTTTTGAGACAATATTGACGTAAAAATGTCGTAAGTTGGACGCTATCATAACTGTTGGTTTGAAATAAATTTGTTTCAAATCAATATGAGATAAAATGAAAAATACTGATTTATCAATAAAAGTAAAAGATATACGCCGTAAGAAAGGCATATCGCAGGAAATGCTTGCGGAAAATTCTGGACTAAGTCTACGCACAATACAAAGAATTGAGAATGGGGAAACAGAGCCCCGTGGAGACTCTTTGAAACGAATGTCTGATGCACTTGAAGTTAATCCGGATGAGATTATGGATTGGGCAATACGGGAAGATAATAACTATCTTGCCGCAATGAATCTTTCTGCATTGGGTTTTATTATTTTTCCTCTACTCGGAATCATAATTCCCCTAATTTTGTGGATATCAAAGAAAAACAGAGTGAAAAACGTCAATAAGGTCGCAAAAGAGATACTTAACTTTCAAATCACCTGGAACATGCTCTATTTCATACCTTATCTATGGTTATTATTTGGCAGATTTGTCCCAATTCCTCCGGGTGCTCTAACTGGTTCTATTGCAAACCCTTGGCTGATACTATTTAGTTTTTTTGCATTTCTATATTTACTAAATCTAACTTTGATTATAATCAATACTAATAAAGCCTATAATTATAAACCAGTAAAATATTTTCTTAGGATTAAATTTATCAAGTGAGTATTATATAGGTTAAGCTAGCATATATTATATTTACAAAAATAGCAACTAATTTGATTCTGGTTTTGATTTATTTTGTAACTATTTAGCTGCCTATAAAAATATAAAACTATGCAATTATTCATGAAAATTTCTGAAGAAATCATACTTTACAACAAGTAGAAGTTCCTGATAATATAGTGTGCTGTACCCCCGGTGCCTGCACCTGTGATCACGAGTTTGACCAAGGCCAGATGAGGCTGGCAGGGAAGCGTCAGGTTTTTGATTTTCCAAAGCCTAAGCTGGAGGTTACCGAATACCAGATATTTAAAGCTTCCTGTCCCTCTTGCGGCCAGGAACAAAAAGGGGTTGCCCCGGAGTGGGTAAATGCCCCGGTGCAATACGGTAATAAGATAAAAGCTTTTTCTGTACTTCTCAACGTGCATTATAAGCTTCCATTCAATAAGTATAATACAACTATTGTTCAGCGATCTGTTTGGTTACCCGGTAAATGAATTAACCACCATTATGTACACTTACCTGTTTGCACATCAAAAACGGGGGAAAGAAGCAATGCAAAGCGATAAATCCAAACTGAGGGATTATTTCGGCTGGTTAGTGCATGATTGCTGGGGCAGTTATTATAACCTGAAGAATCCGAAACATGCTATCTGCTGTGCCCATATTTTAAGGGAACTGCAGGGATTGACAGATAGTGGGGGGACCAAATAGGCAATAGTTTTCAAGTCATTTTTACTTTCTGTTTACACGATGCATTTTGAAGAAAGGATCAGGCGACGACACAACATAGAGTCAAGGTACGACCGTATCTGCGGGTATGGTGAAAAAGCCGAACCTCCACCTATAAAAACGGCGGGACGAAGAGGAAGGTTGAAACGAACCGAAGGGAGGAACCTTGTCGAACGCCTTATCAGGGAAAAAGATGCCGTACTCGCGTTTGCTTTCAACAAGGGAGTTCCCTTTACAAATAATCTTGCCGAAAGGGATATACGACCAGCGAAAGTCAAACAGAAAGTATCAAATAGTTTCCGCACTTTCAAAGGAGGTGAAATATATGCCAGGATTGAAGGCTTTATTTCCGCGGTCAGAAAGAATAACCGGTGTGTCTTTACAGAATTATCCAATACTTTTGAGGGACACAATTTTATAATAGGATAAATCCAGCTAAATAATTACTTTATTTTTATGAGTATAATTTAGGATTGGGATATCAAGGACCCGTTAAAGTACATTCAAATGGCAAAAAGTTTGCACATTTATCTTATGATTGCCCGTTTGCCGGTTTTATTGTCAGCGCACTGCCCCTGGCACTGGGTGTAATGCTGGCATTAAAACAGAATGGTTATTCCGGCAAGGGAAAAAGGTATTTAAAAGCCTGGAAATGGCAGGTCAGGTTGCAGGATAATGCTTTCTATCTGCAAAAAGCTGTCATATTTCTATGCTATGGGGTAATTATTTCACTTATACTTGTTATTCCGGCTGCCCGCTCCCGTGCTGCATGGATAGCTGGCGCTGCAGGTTGTGCTTACCTGGTTTGGAAACATCCCTGCATCGCCGGTTTCCGCGATAAGCTTACCGGTATTTTTAACAGGATGTCCTTTATTCACCGTTTTATCAGAGGACGGGCTCTTCCTTCAGATGTATGGCAAGGCGCTGAGCATGGTTGAGCAGCACCAGAGAAGCCTTGATATCCTCTTTCTTGCCGGGAAACTCTACAATAGTCATATACTGCAAAACACCCTTGGAGACAGCCATAAAGCCCTTGGCA
>CAZQOV010000233.1:0-1268 GCA_964595055.1 uncultured Bacteroidaceae bacterium
TAAAGGTCCTTCTTTCTCAAGCTTAATTTTGGATTGTTCAGTTGACTGATATTATTTGTCAACTGCTCCCTGGTTTCGCTTTCAATAAAGTCGGGAATCAAGATGTCGAAACTAATCTTGAAGAGTTTATGAATCACTACCAGGTCTTTCATAGAAAAATTTGAGACTCCATTCACCAGTTCAGAAATATATGACTTGCTATGGCCCAGTAGTTTTCCAAGATCCTGCTGGTTCATGTCAAACTCTTTCAACTTTTCGCGTATGATTATTTTTCTACGATTATAAAATGCTATTTCTTTATGAATAATTTTCTCAGCCTTATCAGATTCTTTCACCTTCTCATCAGTGATCAATTCCTCTTTTCTCCAATGCTTATTTTCATATTCTTCCATTAAGTCAAGAACTTTTTTTCGAATGGGAATCAAAGACGGATCATTTTTAATCATCCATCTCAATTTCCTTGCAAGAAGTGAGGCTTTTTCCAGATCATACTCACTTTTTAATTCCTCTATCTGGTCTATTTCTCTAATATTGATCAAGTTCTTCATGGTATTAATCTTAAATCCAATTTTTATCCCGAAGCCATTTCTCAATTACGTCTCTGTTATTTTTAAATGTTTTTTCATATTCCTTATGTGATCCGGCCCATACCACAGTTGCTATATTATCCTCAAATTCTATCATAATCATTGTCCTGTGAATTCTTATATTAAAAAAATAAAATCCTTTACTATGAACACAATCTGCATCAGGCCTCGATTTAGCAAGTTCTAAAGGATCATTCCAGGATTCTGTTTCAATGCTTGCAACTAATTCATTAATTGCCCTGGCTAATTGTTTATTTCCTCGTTTTTTTCTCTTTAGTTTTTCGAGGATTCTTATACCATAGAGTTTCACTTTTCTCTGCTTATAAAGTTACAAAAAAGTTTCAAATATATCCGAACATTGGCAACTCAAGCTTATACAACCTTTCCCAGGATCGTTTGTAACGCCAAGGGAATGAGTAGTTCTCATTAGTTTAGCTATGATGACTTAAAATGACATGAGATATCACATATACCCCTAATAAAATGTTATACTATTCTTATCTCTTTATGGAAAAAACCTCAAAATCTCAGCGTCTGAAAATGAAAAATTTTCAAAGCCGACATTACCATGTATCGCTCCATTAAGTTCGAGAACAAGAAGGCTTGCTGGGCATCTGATTTAAGTCCGGGGTTTTATTTTGTCAAGGTTATCTCTGAAGATGAAAAGGTGTATTCGGGTAG
>CAZQOV010000233.1:1368-2764 GCA_964595055.1 uncultured Bacteroidaceae bacterium
GTTTTGTGGTTCAATAGTTTTAATACAAAAACCCAAATAACCACAAAGGAATACTCTTACCCGTACCAATTTCGATATCATCTTTAACCAGGAAGCCATGTTCCTGACCCGCAATTTGTTTTGAGGTTTTGTTTTTGCCCCCAACTTCAAACAGGTATTGCTCATCGATTAGAAAATCTCCATTGCCTGGCAGGGCTGCATTATGATCAACCACAATATGGGAGAGAAAAAAACTTTCCCGCAGGTTTCCCTTTTCAGGTTCTCGGTTGCTGATGGCAAAACTTAAGCTGGTGTTATGCAGCCAGATCTTGTCGGGTTTATTCAACACACTAATGCTCCGTGTTTTTTTATACAAACTATGCAATAACTCAGCCTTTTCCAGCATTTGTATGGCCTGCACCAGCGTGTTCCTGTTCAGTTTTATCCTCTCACTCAGTTTGCTGATATTGGGAGTAAAGGGTACATTTTCAGACAATACAAAAAGCAACTTTTTTATTTTAGCCACATGACTGTACTCGATGCCCTCAACAGCCGGCAAATCGATATCAAGCACAAGATTTACCGTATTTAGGAGTTTTTGATGATAATCAAATTCATCACCGGAATAATACGGGTATGCTCCATGTCGGAGATAAGCTTCAAAATATTGAAAAGGCTTGAAGTTGTTGGTGTACTGCAGGGTAATTATTTCATTATCGGTAATAAGATCCTCAAATGAAACAACCGGGTACCTTATTCCATGCTGAAATTCAAGGTATTCACGAAATGACATTTCATGCAAGTTGTAAGAAGATACACGCCGGCTTAAATCAGATTCACCTTTAAATATATCAAGCAGGGATGAAGAGGTAAAAATGACCTGTATATCAGGGATATCATCATAGATCAGTTTTAGTTCCCTCGACCAGTCCGGATATTTATGCACTTCATCCAGCAGCAGCATCTCACCTCCTGTCAAACTAAAACGCTCAGCTAAACTGTAAAGCGTATTCTCAGTGAAAAACAGGTCATCCAGGGCCACGTAAAGTATTTTTTTATCGGAATGGAATGCCCCGATTTGCAAAAGCATGGTTGTTTTGCCTGTACCCCTTGCCCCTCTGATACTTATAAATCTTTGATTTAAATTGATTCTGTTAAATAAATACCTCTTAAATTCAGCGGGTGCTGCAGCAATCTTTTTCTGTGACTTTGTAATTATCGTTTCCATTAACTGCTTCAATATTTAGCAAATATAATAATAAATTGCTTAAAAATTGAGCAAAAACTCCCAATATCTTAAATCCTCGATCGATACCTACCCTGAGCTCAAGTCGAAGGTTTCCATATTCATTCATTTTACCATATATAAAATAAAGTAAAGTACAGATATTTAAATTAATAATTAAAATTAAAAAAT
>CAZQOV010000234.1:0-2762 GCA_964595055.1 uncultured Bacteroidaceae bacterium
CGGGTTAAAAATTCACTCACTATTTTAAGATTTTTTCGCCGAAGGTTTCTTTTTTAAGGAAGAGGCCGGGGTGGGAAATACGGTTTAGACGCTTGTAGTTTCCCACCCCCTTTTCCTTCCTGTACGTACCCAATGACTACTAATGGTTACTGACGACCTATATTAATTCCTTCAAATATAAACAAAAAAACTATATAGGGGGGGCAATGATATATTTATAGAAATTTAGAATGATTATAAATAAGATAGAGTGGCGGATTTGTGCGATAACAGGGAATTTCCGGTTGATAGTTACTCGTCTGGCGACTCAAAGTCGTCTGACGAGTTGGTGATACCACGTGATTATTTTGCTCCTCGCTGGTTCTGCTTCAATAACAGCTATTATATTCCGAATACCATTATTTTATCCGGATCATTGACTGAAATAGCCAGTATTGTGCTGTCTTTAAGGCAAACATCAAAAGAGAAGATCATCTGATCAAGCGATATCTTTTTAACAGGATTACCCTCCCAATCCCACACATGAATTTCATTTCCAAAATCAAGAGGTGAGAAATTGGGAGTAAAAAGATCAGGATAGAGTTCACCTTTGGTTTTTCCTGAATATAATGCATAAATATACTGATCGGTTGATGTAACAGTAAAGTAGTTCTCAACCAATTCCTTTATTTCATCCTGTGTTGCATTCCTATTGATCATTGCTTTGGGAAAATCCTGCTCTTGCGCTTTGTTAAATTCGTTGATCAGCTTTCCATCTTTGCTGTTGAAAACCCTGATCATTGGGAATGACATATAAGCTGTTGCAAATTTTTGCTTATCAGGCTTTATTGTCATTTGTTTATTGCTAAAAAGCCGATGGTTTTCTTCCAATGTTAAATTTTTCCCGGTTTGAGGAAATCCATTACCAAAGTCTGAATACTGATTATCTAAAGGGTTATATAAAAGGAATTCATTTTCATGTAAATTATAGTTCCAACCTAATACTTTTCTTCCGTTAAGGGGATATGCAACTGTAAGTGCATCGACTGGCACTTCGTAAATCATGATACTTTCCATGCTCTTTGTTTTCGGGCTGAACTGCGCCAATGTTAAACTGTTCAGAGTTTTATAGAACAAACTGTTATCGGCAGCTCTTGAAATACTTTGAATAAGAATCTCTTCAGAAGGCCCTCTTCCCCGTCTTATAAAACCACCCAGGTATTCATGGTTATCCAGGGAAAAAATATGAAGAATAAACTCCGACTTACTATCTTTTACAACATATACACTATCCAGGATTATAATCTCTTTTGGATCGGATAAAACCCCCATGAGGGTAATGTTTTGAGACTTTAGTTGCACCGGCAGCGGAAAATCGACAACTGAATAATCGTGTTCAGAATATTTACAGGAGCTAATCAGAAAAATCGTAATGGCAAATAAAAAACCAGACTTTCTCATAATAATTGTGTTTTTAAGTTATGGAGTAATATTTCTGAAAAGTATCCCTGGGTTTCCACAGGGATACTTTATAGTTGCAATTTAAGAACATCTACCGCTGGTCCATGAGTCAGGATGAGCATTTTCCACCCATTCGCAGGTAGGACAGTATCTATACCCATTCCCTATTCCAGCATGTGTTCCTGAGCAAGGGTAAGATACTCCCGGTCCACTATCACCCGGAGGGTTCTCCACACCTCTCACATTATTCCCCACCAAAAACAACCCGGCAAAGGCAAAGCTTACAATAAACAATTGTGACAAAATTTTCTTTTTCATAAAAAAACTTTTAAGTTTCAAGTACAATTTTCTTAATCTCATGCCCTATCTATCCTTTCAAGGGCGCAGTTATATCAACTGCCTGTAATCAAAATTGCTTATCTTTGCCGATGCACCTCCTTACTTTTTTAAGGAAGAGGCCGGGGTGGGAAATGCAGTTTAGACGCTTGTAGTTTCCCGCCCCTTTTCCTTCCTGTACTTACCCAATGACTACTAATAGTCAGTGATGACCTATGTTAATTTCCTCAAATATAAACAAAAAAACTATATGGGGGGGGGTAATGATATAATTATTGAAATTTAGAATGATTATAAATAAGATAAGATCGCGGATTTATGCGATGACAGCGGATTTCCGGTTGATGGTTGCTCGTTTGGCGACTCAAAGTTGTCTGACGAGTTGGTATTATAAAGGCGGGGCCAGCCAGGATTCAAACAAGGCTCTTTCCTTCAACAATTCAAGGGGTAAAACACCCAGGATAAACCCGGCAGGATCGATGAACAGCAGTTCGGCATCGTATACCGGCTGATGGTAATCATAAAGTTTATCCGAAAGCCATTGTATCCTTTCAGTATCTGCAAGCCCGTTTTTCTGTATAACGGGTTGGAGAAAATGCCGGTTGGAGCTGTGCGATGCAACCTGAAAATGACCGCTACCCGCCCTTGTTTTTATTAATCCTTCTATTACAGGCATATTGCATGGGGAGCAGGCGTGGGCTTTCAGGTAAAGAATGGCCATTTGCCCGGTGTTGCCGGAACCGGGAAAAGTTTGGTTCCTCGTCAGACGACTTTGAGTCGTCAGACGAGTAGGGACAGGAGCTTTGCCTATGTTCAATTCAAGGGCTTCCTGCATGATCTCCAGTTGGTATTTACTGATTCCCAGCTCCCTTTCCAGTTCCTTAACCTGATTTTCTGATTGAAACAGATTTTCGTTGGTTTGTTTTACCGTAAAGCTGAGCCAGATGGAAAGGGCAATGAAAATAATGGCTAACAGGAGATTGAGG
>CAZQOV010000235.1:0-2730 GCA_964595055.1 uncultured Bacteroidaceae bacterium
CCTGTATTTTGGTATTGGATCTTGAACTGGGTGGGGAACCTGTTAAAGTAGGTGCTCTCGTCGATGCAGTGCAGGAAGTACTGGAAATTGAAGAAGATGAACTACAGTCACCGCCTAGTATCGGTGATAAATACCGTTCAGAATTTATTTCCGGTATGTACCAGTTGAATGATAATTTCATCATGATACTGGATATGGAGAAAATTTTTACATCAGATGAACTGGTTCAATTAAAAGAATCAACATCATAATTTTTTTTTATATTCAAAAATGGAGGTAAATCATGAACTTTAAAAATTTGAATTTGAGTTCGAAACTGGGTGTCGGTTTCGGAGTATTAATTTTATTGACGTTTATCTTAGGTGGATTAGCCGTGTTGAACATGAACCGCGTATCTAAACAATCTCATTATTTATCCGATGAGCATGTTCCTGAAACGATGATCGCAACAAAGATTGAAAGAGCTGCCCTACAGACTATGTTTGCTATGAGAGGATATGCTTTCACGGAGGAGGAAGGTTTTCTTGAAGAAGGCAAATCTAAATTAGCTGAGGTTAAAAAAGGATTAAATGAAGCAGAAGGTCTTGCTGGCACATCATCAAGACTTGTTGTACTGGCAGAGGCTGTTTCTGAGCTTGAAAATAAGGTAGAGGTATATGAGAACCTGGCAGATGAAACTGTTGAAGTCAATCGGGAATTGACAAATCTTCGCGATGATATGTTTAACTCGGGAGATAATTATATCATTAATTGTACTGCCTTTCTTAATTCTCAGAATGAGTCACTTGATAAAGAAATACGATCAGGCAGAACAAGTCCGGCTATATTAGAAGAAAGAAAAAATAAAATCAACTGGATGAATGAAATCCTGGATGCTGGTAATGAATTAAGGGTAGCGAATTTCAAAGCACAGGCAATCAATGATATCAAAATGCTTGAAGAAGCAATAGAAGGATTTGATATTGTGGAAAAAATGCAAATTATCCGGGAAGTTACTAAAACAGATCTGAATATTCAGGCACTTAATAATGTAGAAAAGGCAGCAGTGAATTATAGCTCAGCCATGAATAATTATCTTGAAACATGGCAAAGGAGGGAAGAATTGAATGTCGCCAGAAACGAGGCAGGACTTTCCATTTTGGCAGAGGCACAGAAAGTTACAGAATCAGGAATGGGAAATTCTCAGGAAATTGCATTAAATGCTTCCTTATTACTTGATTCATCAAGTGGTATTATGATCGGAGGTTTGGTTTTTGCCATGTTACTGGGTATCTTTTTTGCCTATATAATAACGGTTGCAATAACTAAACCGGTGGGCAGGGGAGTAACCTTTGCAAAAGAAATTGCCAAAGGTAATCTTACTGCCCATCTTGATGTAGATCAAGATGATGAAGTGGGACAACTCGCGAAGGCTTTAAAGAATATGGCCTATAAGTTGCGTGAAATCGTGGGCAATATTTTAGCAGGCGCTGAAAATATAGCCGCTGCAAGTATCGAGATGAGTGCGTCTTCCCAGCAAATGTCGCAGGGAGCTACAGAGCAGGCATCTTCTGCAGAAGAGGTTTCTTCATCCATGGAAGAAATGGTAGCCAACATTCAGCAAAACACGGATAATGCCCAGCAAACAGAAAAGATTGCAATGATGGCAACCAATAGTATCAGAAAGGGAAATGAATCTGCAGCGCTTTCTGCTAAATCAATGCAGGAAATTGCAGAAAAGATCTCCATTATCAGTGAAATAGCTTTCCAGACCAACATTCTTGCTCTTAATGCCGCTGTTGAAGCTGCCCGCGCTGGAGAACACGGAAAAGGATTTGCGGTGGTGGCTGCCGAGGTGCGTAAACTGGCTGAAAGAAGTAAGATAGCTGCTGAAGAAATTGACCTGGTTTCGAAATCAGGTGTTGAAATTGCTGAAAAAGCTGGACAGCAATTGGCCGAAATAGTGCCGGAAATAGAAAAAACAGCCAAACTGGTTCAGGAAATAACCGCCGCCAGTCTGGAGCAAAATTCAGGTGCTGATCAAATCAACAATGCTATACAGCAACTAAACAATGTTACCCAACAGAATGCCGCGGCATCAGAAGAGATGGCTACAAGTTCCGAGGAATTGTCAAGTCAGGCCGAACAATTAAAAGAAATTGTGAGTTACTTTAATATAGGGAATGAAAAGCTATACACCAGTGTAAAAGGTTTATCTGCCAAAAAAGTGAAAGTAGCACACGTGGGTGATAATGGTGATAAAACAGTAACCCATCAATCTAAAAAATCAGATAAGAAAAAGATGGAAAAAGCCGGGGTTGAATTAAAAATGTATTCTGAAACCAAAAATGACGAGGATAATGAATTTGAGAAGTTTTAGGAATGGCCCGCAATTAGTATTATTGAATTAGATATCAACCCCAAAAATATGAAAAGGGGTTACTCAATCCGAGTTATTATATGATGAGGTAAAACTAACGTTTTTACATTGACAAAAATAATTTGGAATTTGACAAAAGTCCTGTGAGTACTGACTTACAGGACTTTTGCATTTCAGGAGTGATAATCATCATCGCTTCCCGGGAATAAAAGTCACCCTGTTTCAATAATCAAAGTCATTATAAAACCATTGAAATACCCCGGTACTTATACGTAATTTTATATAATGTTAAACAAAATAAAAATATTCTCAATTTATAATCTCAAAATTAATAGCTTATGAGTACACAAGTAGCAACACAAATTAATTCT
>CAZQOV010000236.1:0-2708 GCA_964595055.1 uncultured Bacteroidaceae bacterium
AGGCCTTATAAAAAAAAACCATCCTCTTTTCTGAGAATGGCCTTTGTTAACTATAATTTTTTACCATACCATTCTCAGCCTGTCATTGGAAGAATGACCAACACGACGAGGAGAATTAGAATGACATGGTTTAATCTCATTGTGAAAAAATTTACGTAGCAAATATATTCAAAACCGCTTAACCAAAAAATAATTTAATGTTAAAAAACACTTTTGCTTAATTATTTTTAAAATATAAGGTAAATCACTTACATATTATTATATTTTAAGGCATTTTACCCATCTGAAGTTTAAATATGTAAAGAAAATCTTTCCTGCAAAAGATAAGAAGGGAAAAAGTATGGCAGGAACCTGTGAAAGGCGGAATAAAATGATAATCAGAAAAGAAAAACAAAAAAGGGCAAGCTACTTATATCGCACCGCTCAACCACCTACCCTTGCTACCTTCCGGTCCTGGGGGAATTCAGCGGGAGCTGGTCGTATAAGACTTGCCCCGGGAAGGCAAAAGTAATATAATTTAAATTATTCCCAAAAAATGGCCACATCTTTATGATGACATTATAAAGGATTATATTTGTATAATTTTGTAAAACTATAATTCTGTCTTTAATATTTACCTGAAAACTATCAAATCATGAAAAAGAAATCCAGTTCAATGTTTTTACCCGCACTTACTTATACGGGTATTATTGTGGGAGTTTTAATACTTCACACCATAATAATGGATATACTTGAGTTATACTTTTCAAGTTATAATAATGTTGCAGGCATAGCCCTTCCCCTTATTGGTGTGGCCCTTGCCATTTACGGATACCGAAAAGAGTATAAAAACAATTATATCAGCTATCAGAAAGCATTAGGGTTTGGGGTATTGGTATCTTTTTTTATCGGCTTAATTATGTCTGTATTCTCATTTATCTATACGACTTACTTTAACCCGGATTTACTTGAGATCGGAAGAAGAATGGCTGAAGAGCGATTAATAGAGAGGGGGTTATCAGATGAAATGATCGAACGGGCAATGGAACAACAAAAAAGATTTCAAACCCCGGTCTTCATGATCCTTTCAGGTACAATAATGATAACGCTTTTCGGCACAATTTTCAGCTTAATTGCGGCCGCTTTCCTTAAAAAAGAACCAAAAGATCCTTTTACAGAAACAGAAGTTGAATAGCTACTATGGATATATCAATTGTAATCCCTCTTTATAATGAAGAAGAATCACTCCCGGAATTATGTACCTGGATTGACCGAGTTTGTATAAATAATAAGTTGGAGTATGAAATTGTAATGGTAGATGATGGGAGTTCGGATGATTCATGGAAAGTTATACATGATCTGTCCGGAAGATTCAATACTATCAAAGCCTACAAGTTCAGAAGAAATTATGGCAAATCCGCGGCCCTGCATATTGGATTTATGTATGCAGTTGGGGATGTGATAATTACTATGGATGCGGATCTCCAGGACAGTCCTGACGAAATTCCCGGCCTCTACAACATGATAAAAAAAGAAGGTTATGATGTGGTTTCGGGCTGGAAAAAAAAGCGTTATGACCCGATTTCCAAAACCATACCCAGTATATTTTTTAACTGGACAGCAAGGAAGGTTACCGGGATAAAACTTCATGATTTTAATTGTGGATTGAAGGCATACAGAAATAAGGTGGTAAAATCGATCGAAGTGTATGGTGAAATGCATCGTTACATACCTGTATTGGCCAAAAGAGCCGGATTTTCAAAAATAGGAGAAAAAGTTGTTCAGCATCAGAAAAGAAAATACGGGGTGACCAAATTCGGACTGGAAAGATTTATTAACGGTTTCCTTGACCTATTGACCATCTCGTTTATCTCCCGATTTGGAAAGAGACCCATGCATATGTTCGGAACCCTGGGAACCTTTATGTTCCTTATGGGTTTATTGGCTGCTGCCTGGCTGGGAGCGCAAAAACTTTATTTGTTGAAAAAAGGCGTTCCCACTATCCTTATTGCTGATAGTCCATATTTCTATCTTGCCCTGACTGCCATGATCATAGGCACACAATTATTTGTCAGTGGTTTCCTGGGAGAACTGGTCTCCAGAAATTCATCGGAAAGAAATACCTATTTTATTGACGAAATATTAAATTCACCAGAAAAGTGAAAATTGTAAGCATAGGTCCTGCATATCCTTTAAGAGGGGGGATTGCCAAGTTCAACGAAGCGCTATCAGCAACCCTCATTGCCAAAGGTCACACTGTAAAAATCTTCTCCTATCGCTATCAGTATCCCGCTTTCCTGTTCCCGGGAGAAACCCAGTATTCGACCGAAGAACCTATACTTCAGCTCGACATTGAAAATAATATTCATTCCCTGAATTTTTTATCATGGAAAATTTCTGCCTGGAAAATCTTAAAAGAATCTCCCGATCTTGTCATTGTACACTATTGGATGCCATTTTTTGCTCCTGCTATGAGCAGTATTCTCAAATTTTTAAAGCGGCGGTCCATTCGGATGATTTTACTTGCGCATAATCTTTTACCACATGAAAAGCAGCCGGGCAGCGAATTTTTCACCAAACGTTTGTTAAAACAAGTTGACGGAATGGTATGCCTTTCAGCCTCGGTTATTGAAGATGCCCATTTTTTCAGACCTTCTTTACCGGTCAGATTATTGCCACATCCGGTTTATAATATTTACGGAGAAAAGGTAGACAGGCAGGAAGCCCTG
>CAZQOV010000237.1:0-2645 GCA_964595055.1 uncultured Bacteroidaceae bacterium
CACTTCCGGCAGCAGCAATGTCGAACAGATTATTGGAAAGGATCTTTATGTTCATTCCATTGCGGTGGCTCCTGATAATAATACCTTTTATACAGCCGGGACTTCAAACCATATCGAAAGGTACAATATTGCTTCACTTTCTTCGGAAATAATTATCAGAACAACTTCAAGAATTAATTCACTTGCACTTTCTCCCGATGGCCAGACCCTTGCAGGAGGAACACGAAGCGGAGAAATCCTGGCCTGGTCTACCTCAGGCAATTACGATTCAAAGCTTATTTACGATAATGGGAATGATCCGGTTCAAAGTGTAAGTTTTTCACCGGATGGCCGTTATCTGGCCTGCGGGACACAGGATGGCAAGATCTTGCTGTTCAGTACAGGTAATTATCAATTGATCAGAGAATTACCGGGGCATACAGCCCGGGTAACCGAAATAGATTTTGATACGAAAGGACAATTCATGGCCAGTTCTGCTTATGACGGAAACGTGTTTTTATGGGATTTAACCGATTTATCTGCTTCTCCCATAAAATTTGAAGATAATGGAGGATTTGTTTTTACGGTTTCTTTCAGCTCTTCAGGAAATTATTTGGTAAGCGGTAGTGCCAATGATAACCGCCTTGTTGTAAGGCCGCTTTCCCAGGAGAGTCTGGCTCAGCGAATTTGTTTTTTTGTTTCCCGAAACATGACCCGGGAAGAGTGGAATACCTATATCGGAAATGACGTACCTTATCGGGAAACCTGTTCTGATAAATGATTGAAATTTGTTTTAATTGGTCAATATGAAACTTCAAACCCTGTGTAAAGCCACTTTTATATTATTATTTATCCCTTTTTACCCGTTAAATGGTCAGGTGAACAGATGTGTACTCAATCTTATTAAAGCGCAGGAGCAGTTTAGTGCCGGACAAATAGAGGAAATACCGGAACTTCTTCTGGATTGTATTGAAAAAGGATTTTCACCGGAAGATCGCATTGAGGCCTTTAAATTATTGATAAATGCCTATATTTTTGATGGGTTCCCTGATTTGGCCGAGAAACACATGATAATCTTCCTGAATGAGTATCCGGAATATGAGGTAAAAGAAGATGATCCGTATGAATTTGTAGTTCTTTTTGAGCAATTTGATAATCATCCCCGATATTCGATCGGGAGTTTTACCGGAATAAATTTTAATTCTGTAATGGTGACTCAACCATTCGGTGTTTATAATGTAAATGAAGTAAAAGCTGATTATTCCGGAATTCCCGGATTTCAGATAGGTGCCGGTTTTAATTATTATTTAAATCCCAAACTCGAGGTATCGGCTGAAGCCATGTTTGTAAAATCCGGTTTTGACTATGAAGTAAAACCTTTTCCTTTTACCACGACTCAATATTCAGAACGTTACGCTAGAATTGAACTGCCAGTATCCCTGCTTTATACGTTTCATGCCAAGCAGATCAGTCCTTATCTGAGAATGGGTATGCATAGCTCCCTTCTGATATCGGCAAGCGGTGAATCTGTTCGCTCTTATTCAAATACGGGTGGTGTAGATATTAATGATATTTCCGGCAACAGGAAGGTGATCACCAAAGACCGAAACTTATTCAATCTGAGTCCTTTCGTTGGAACCGGGGCCCGGTACAAATTAACCCGGGCCTATATGTTCCTGGATGTTCGCTATCATTTTGGGCTGATCCCCCAGGTATTGCCCGAAACAAGACATGATGCTCGGAATGATGATATCTGGCTCTTTTATCATCAGCAAGATGATTTTACCCTAAATATGCTATCGATCAGTTTAGGTTATGTAAGAGTTTTTTATAACCCGAGAAGAAAAAATTGATCCATCAAAACTATAGACACGGAAAATTAGCATGTTCGCCATGAAAAAATATTATGTATTTCTCTTAATGATAATGCTCCTTAACGCCTGCAGTAAGGAAGAGGTTTCTGAGATTCAATCCGATTATTTCATTAAATTTTACGGTAACTTTCTTCAGGATAACGGATACGCTGTTCAGGAAACCCAGGATGGAGGCTTTATTATTACCGGATCGGTAGAGTGGGACGGTACGGGGAAAGATATTGTTTTGATCAAAACTGATGCCTATGGGAACCAGGCAGACTGGTCTCCCAAGTATTTCGGAGGAGAATTGGATGATGAAGCTTACTCCGTCATAAGCACCGGAGATGGTTACTTAATTGCCGGAACCTTTACGAATGATAGAGGGAGTAAAGATGCTGTTATTATTCAGACAGATCTTCAGGGGAATCAGGTAGGGGATGAATTTATTTACGATGGTCCGGATGAGAACTACGCTGTAAATATCGAAGAACGATCACAGGGAGGATATATGGTAGTTGGGTATTCGATCAATTCCAATGATCAGTCCCGCAGTTTTTTCGTGATTACCCTTGATGAAGGATTGGACAGTCCTAAAATTACCACATCTTCATCACGGGGGGAGGAATTTATTAAGGTCATACAGAATTCGGAAAAGGAATACCTGGCCCTTGGTAATCAATTCAGAGGCCACAATACTGAATCTCAGTTTTTCGTCGCTAAACTGAATGAAACAGGAAATAGATTCCATCTGGCGTGTATCGGTTCTCCCAATTTAAGGGAAATTCTGGGCGATGCTGTTGTTACCAATGA
>CAZQOV010000238.1:0-2643 GCA_964595055.1 uncultured Bacteroidaceae bacterium
GGGTGCTCCTGAAGATCTATTCCTGAACCAGGATATTAAAGAGCTTTTTATCTCCGGGAAGCTTGAATTGGATCCAAAAACCGGTGAAGTTATTCCAAAACCTTTTTTCAAACGGAAGGTCTTTGTGAATGCCTGCAAGGGATGTGAAATCGCAGAAACATGGACCAAAAGAGCTTTGCAGAGAAAAGGGATAGCGGTTACCGAAAAGATTGAAGAGACCAAAAAAACCTTGATAACTGTGTCTATTTCAAAAGAAAACAATACTTTTACCTGGTATACCCGAAATAATCATCAACAATCTATCGCTTCAACAATATACCAATTCATTAAACAACTAGAAAACCTGATTAACCATGACATCGATTAAAAAAGCAATAGCGTATTTCTTAAGTTTGCTGGTTTTGGCCTTTTGTATCCTGGCTATTTTGGGCATATGGGAAATAATTGAACTTGAAAACCTGCTCAGCCGAATTTTCCAGTCAATGATGGTAATACTTGCAGCTGCGGCAGTCATTGTTTTTATATTTGCCATTTTGCCGAGAGACAGGGGAGGAGAGGATCAGGAATGATTTCTTATCCAATAAAGAGGTGATTTTCAAAATCTTTCCGATTCTTCAAGTTTTTCAATTAAACGTCGGGCATTATATGCATTGTCATAATCCCGCAATACTTTTTTGCGAAAGCGGACCATTTCATCGGTGAAATCAGAATTGAGGATTTTTCTGACTTTTATCAGGATTTCTACTGCAGAGCTGCCGGTTTCACAAAGCTCTTTCAGCCTTGAACCGCCAAAAATTTCAGGGTTTGCTACACAATGCCTACCATGAAAAAGGGATTCAAGTAGTTTTAGTTTGGACCCTGTATTCTGAAAGGAGTAAAGAACATTAGCCTGTGCATTGTTGATTAAGTCTTTCATTTTTTTCTGGCCGGGAGAGGCTATAAGTTGAATATTCTTATATTTACTGACCTTCCTGAGTAAATCACGCGACGGATTCTTTCCTGCAATAATCACTTGAAAATCAATCTGGTTAAAAACTTTTTCCATCAGGTAATTTACTGCTTTTATATTCTCGGGTATACTTAGATTCCCATGATATAAAAGATATTTTCCTTTTCCGGTATGGATATTTACTTTTTCACAAGAATGGAAGGCATTCAGTAAAAAAGTAGAGCCAAATTTATGTTGGAAATGCTGCTGCTCTTTTTCCGAAATTGCGGCGATGTAATCTGCATGTTTTAATCTCTTCTCGCTTAAAAGTAGTTTTACAGATTCAATGAAAAAGAATAATTTTTTTGATATTTTTTTTTCCGATCTGAAAAGTTTAAAGTAATATTTGTGTTCCACATTATGAGCACGTACAATTTTCAGACGACCCTCTAATTCTTTGCTGGGCAAATATGACGTTGAATGGAGTCCTTCAAAAAAGATGGGATCTTTATCGGTTTGAATATTCTGAAGAAGCTGCAATGAACGCCTTGATCTAATTATATAAGGGATAAAATGCAGATGGGAAGCAAATCCTGTTTTTCTCGGGTAATAATAGACTTTTTTGCACAATTTTTCCAGCTCCGGGGATTTTTCACGTCCATATTGAAAACAATGCAAGGATACATCAATACCAGCCTTCTTTAAAGCTTTAATTTTAAAGTAAACATCAATCACTCCACCATAATCAGGAGGAAAAGGGATATTAAAACTGATAATATGAATATGCCTCCTCAATTTTTAATCAATGCAAATTTTGGGTTCATCCGAGGATTATGATTTTTCATAAAATTAGCCATTTTTTTTTTGTCTCCACATAACAAAATAAAGATTAAAACGTAATAATAATAAGAAAGAGTTGGAAAACTTTGGCATAGAATTTGCAACTCTATATTTTAGAAAGAAAATAGTTGTAGTTTTCTTTTCATAGATAGTTTTAGGGTTATTTAGTTAAAGTGTCACCTGTGAAGGTGGCACTTTTTTTATGGATATACTGCCTGTATTTTCCACTTTCATACTATCATCATAGCTGATGGAATGTTATATTTGCATTTTGAAAAATGAAAAACATGATCAGAATTCAGGAAATTATTTTGGAATCGTTAGCTTCAGCCCTGGAGGTTTTGTATAAAGTAGAGGCAGATACCCGTTTGTTACAGGTCCAGAAAACCCGAAAAGAATTTGAAGGCGATTATACAGTGGTAGTTTATCCACTATTAAAGATTACCAAAAAATCACCGGAAATCAGTGCAAAAGAAATTGGGAAACATTTAAAGACTCATGCGAAAGAGATCCTTGATTATAATGTCATTAAAGGCTTTCTTAATTTGACAATAAATCCCGATACCTGGATTCACATCCTCAAAGAAATACGATCGGCCAGCAGGTACGGTTTTGTTCAGCCGGTATCCGGACAACCGGCTGTTATGGTCGAATTTTCCTCTCCAAACACCAATAAACCTTTGCATCTGGGTCATATCCGGAATAATTTGCTCGGAGAATCCATATCCCGTATACTGGAGGCCAACGGCCGAATTGTAAAAAAAGTGAATCTGGTTAATGACCGTGGCATTCATATTTGCAAATCCATGCTGGCATGGAAAAAGTTTGGGAACAATGAAACCCCTGATTCTTCACATAAAAAAGGGGATCATCTG
>CAZQOV010000239.1:0-2611 GCA_964595055.1 uncultured Bacteroidaceae bacterium
AGTATTAGAATCTTGCAAATATAAAAGATTTTGTTGTAGAATAATTATTTCATAAAACATGAACTTTGCAAATAATTCTTAACTCAATATGAATGAGGTTTGACGGAAGTGGTGGAAAAAAACAAAAAAAATGTTAATAATTTCGAAAGGCTAAGAAAAGAGAATTAATGCTGTCCTTACTAATTTCACTGCAAAAATTGAAGTTGAAAATTATGATCAGGAAAAAGCTTGCAGGTGAGGAATTGATAGTTTCCCTTTATGGCGTGAAGAAATTGAATTGTTTATTTGCTGAACAGGTGGGAGCCGAACTAAAAAAATTGCTGAAAGAAAATAGCCAAGATTTACTGTTTGACCTTTCAGATATCCGGTTTATCGATAGTGCAGGTTTTTCCATGTTAAAGGAAGTAAATGAAGCTGCCGGAAATTTTTCTGTCAGGTTCATGCTGTGCAACATTAGTGAAGAGGTAAATGAGTTACTCGATCTGGTTGAACTAAAGGACTATTTTGTTTCATGCAAAAGAGAAATCGTAGAGAAAGTTCTGGCAGATTAATTATTTTACAGAAAACTGTACTTCTCCGGTTCCAGGTCTTCCATTTTTGTCCATTCCTTCAACCAGGATCGAATAGTCTCCTTCGAGATCGGATGTATAGAATTCCACTGTAGCTTTTCCATCCTCTCCGGTTATAATATCGGGTTCCCAGAAAAGAGTCGTTCTGTCATCATCGAATTTTTCATCCCTGCCTTTCACTTCATATTTTGGAGAGTAAAATTCATGCGGGGTATGGTATCCCAGCATTCTGAAATCAATTACTCCTTTAAGCATAAATTTTCCTCTTTTGGTATAAATGGCAATCACGCCGTTGGCCCCGCGTGAACCATAAATTGCGGCATCAGGACCTTTAAGTATTTCAATTCTGTCAATATCATTCGGATTCATGCTCATGGCGAAATTCTTATCCGAAGGAATACCGTCTATAATAAATAATGGGTCGGTACCTCCATAAAAACTGTTAACACCTCTGATAGTTATATTATTTCCACTTACAATCACTCCGGGGACCCGTCCCTGTATCATCTGGGCCACATTGTTATAATTTTGCATGGTTTCGTCTACCTTGATAACATCTTTGGGCTCCTGGTGTATGCGATGGTAGGTATTGTTTTCTTCATAAAAAGGATCGTTTTCCTTTTCGATCTCTTCCGGCGTTTTCTCACTTACCCATCGTCCCTTTTCACCGGGCTTCTGCAAATATTGACTTGTACGGTATTGCATATCTTCCATATGCATAGGATCCTGCTGTTCCAGCACAATTACCAGATTCTTCTTTCCATTGTGTCTTACGGCTTCTACCTTAACTTCCACGGTGTCGGCATAATTGAGATCCTTAAAACTGAAATAACCTCTGGGACCCGAACGGGTTGTATATACATCATTAAACTGATTCAATATGGTAAGGGTAACCCGAATATCGTGAAGAGGCAGGCTGAAAAATTCTCTGGTTATCCTTCCGTTGATCTCAATTCCCTGTTCAACAGGATATTCAACAGGTAGTTTTTTGTTAACAATTACAGTGCCCCAGTTAAATCTTTTCCACCCCTGTGTAAGCAGCAGATTTTCCAGAAGTGATGATTTGACCTCATCGGAGTTTGTAAAATAATAGTCGGGGTTTTCAATAAACCCTTTAAGGTCAGAAGAAAGAAGTAGTTCGGAAAGGATACTCTTCTCCTGCTTTAGTCTTGAATTTTTAACAACTGCCAGGGAAAAGTTGCCCTTCACAGGATTTCCTTCATGATCATGAACCAATATGGTTGAATTCAGCTTTTCCCTTTTTCCGGCAAGGGATTTATTTTTTTGAATATCAACCTGAAGCACCGGATCATTATATATGAACACAAGGCGTTCACTCACTGGCTTTCCTGCACTGTTAAAAAGTGTGAAATGAGTAACTCCATTGGGAAAAATGTCTTTTGCTATGCTTATCATCCTGGTACCGGTTAAGTCCAGTTCACCTGTGTATCGGACATTTCCGCGGGTGTGAGCCAGAAGATGATAATTGGTGTTTGGAGGATAAATATCCGGAGTAATATTTGTAAGTAACCGGACCTGAATGCTATCATGTTCCAGGTGATTGATCTTTAGGTTTACTCCCATCTCAATGGGTTTTGGAAGACTGAATTTTCTTTCCTTGCCATCCGGGAACCGGGCATTAACGAAATAATTATTTCCAGCTTCGGGTGTGAAGGTGAATGTGCCCATTCCAAGATGTTCACTTTCGAATGTAGTTAAAAGAATTCCTTTTTTATCACTTAGCCGGCCATCGAAGTCGGCTCCTAAACCCAGGTCGTTTATTGCTTTGAAAGCTACCCGGTTTTCAACTCCCTCCAACAGTGCACCTCCTTCTGGATGAAAACTTATATCGTACTTTTCTTCCTTTCTTGAAACTTCTCTTGTTGATTTCTTAATACGTCGTATTTCGTCTTTCGTAGCATAAACTTTAAAGTAGGGATTACTGATATAAACATCTTTGGCGAAAAAGAAATCTTCTCCCGTATTACGCATCCAGTTAGTATAGGCTCTTATTTTATATCTTCCCTCGGGTACTGTGTCCT
>CAZQOV010000240.1:0-2567 GCA_964595055.1 uncultured Bacteroidaceae bacterium
CAATCATCAGCGAACAACATTTTCCACATTCACTCGGACTTCTCTATTCAGCATTCACCTATTATACCGGCTTTCGCGTAAACAGCGGTGAATATAAACTTATGGGTCTTGCTCCCTACGGCAATTCCGATTCTCTTCAAACACAGGAATTCAAAAAGAAGATCACAGATGAACTGGTGGATATCCGCGAAGACGGCTCCATTCTTTTGAATATGAAGTATTTTAAATTTGCTACCGGTTTAAGGATGAGTCATGATAAGAAATGGGAAAAGCTTTTTGGCATTCCTCCAAGAAAAGCTGAATCGGAAATTACCCAGGACTATATGAACATGGCCCTGGCCATACAGCAGGTTACAGAAGATATAGTTATCAAACTGGCCGAAACAACAAAAAAACTTACAAAAAGCGATTACCTTGTAATGGCCGGAGGTGTGGCGCTGAATAGTGTAGCCAATGGCAAGCTTCTTAAGACCGGTATTTTCAAGAAAATCTGGATACAACCTGCAGCAGGTGATGCCGGTGGAGCACTTGGGGCAGCATATCTCGGATGGCATCTGTGGCTAAACAAGGAGCGTCAAATAAACGGGCAGGTCGATGCCATGAAGGGCTCCTTGCTTGGTCCGGACTTTTCCGATAAAGACATTCAGGATGTTATCAAATTATACAATGCCAGCTATAAGCATTTCGACAGTTTTAATGAGCTCGCTAAATTCACCGCAGACGATATAGCAGAAGGCAAGGTGGTTGGCTGGTTCCAGGGGAGAATGGAATACGGTCCGAGAGCATTGGGAAACCGGTCCATCCTCGGTGATGCCAGGAATCCTGAGATGCAGAAAAAAATGAACCTCAAGATAAAGTACCGGGAAGGATTCAGACCATTCGCCCCCACTGTGCTTGAGGAGGATATACAGGAGTATTTCGAAATGGATCAACCATCTCCCTATATGCTCATGGTAATTCCGGTTAAAAAAGAAAGATGGAAAGAGCTGCCTGACAATTACAATGAAATGAAATTATATGACCGGCTTTACTATCTTCGCTCTGATATACCTGCTGTTACACACATTGATTATTCTGCGAGGATACAAAGTGTAAAGAAGGAAACAAACCCACAATACTGGGAAGTGATAAATGAGTTCAAAAAGAAAACCGGCTACGGTATAATTGTTAACACCAGTTTTAATGTACGGGGAGAGCCTATAGTCTGCACTCCTGAAGAAGCCTTCAAGTGCTTTATGAGGACGGAAATGGATGTGCTTGTTGTTGGAAATTATTATTTCCGGAAGGAAGATCAAACAGCACTCAAAAATGACAGCAACTGGAAGGAAGAATTTAAACTGGATTAATTACCGGAAAATTTTCTATTTCATTAATCATAATTCGCTGGAATGAAAAAAAAATGGCTTCCTAATTTAATACTTGTAATTGTATCTTCAGTGATTGCACTTATTGTTGTTGAAGTATTCATGAGGTTTATGCTTTTTTCCGGGAATGAGGCTTTTGAGTCACTTCGCGAGCCATCAGCATATGCCTTAGCGATAGATAATAAATATGAAGATTTCTATCATGAAGATTACTGGAAGATGGTTTTTATGTTCAGAAACAAGAACAAGCTCGAAGATCCACATCCACTTTTGGGATGGACCGGCTCATTTAACCGGGACACCTACTTACATTCTGATGCAGAAAGTGTGAATGGAAGGAGACCGGTTCTCCTGTTTGGAGATTCATTTGCCCAGTGTGTCGATACTGTATTCTGTTTCCAGGATTACCTCAACAGCGATACTGCTTTTTCATCCGGGCATTACTTTCTAAACTACGGTGTTGGCGGTTATGGAGTTGACCAGATCAGCCTTCTCTTTGAACAGGTTTACAATGAATATGAGAACCCCTTTATCATTTTCAGTCTTCTGACAACCGACATGGACCGGAGTATGCTTAAATTCAGGGATTACCAGAAGCCTTATTTCGTGATAAATGAAGACAGGCTTAATCTGAAGGGAGTCCCCATCGAGTTAAGTCCGGAAGAGTACATAGAAGAAAATCCGCCTGATGTGACCTCATATCTTTTCCGCCGTTTCCGGAACAGCGAAATCTATCCCTTTGAGAAAGAAAATACTTCCAGGCAGGAAAAATTTGTTAAAGACACTAAAGAGCTTAATGGTATGATCCTCAATAA
The DNA here is from genome assembly GCA_964595055.1 of uncultured Bacteroidaceae bacterium. Classification (GTDB taxonomy): domain Bacteria; phylum Bacteroidota; class Bacteroidia; order Bacteroidales; genus CAYRTD01. The sequence continues at coordinate 2,180 of CAZQOV010000240.1, forward strand.
GGTTCATGAACAACTCAAAAATTCCGGTCTGGACTACGTATTTCTGATTTTTCATCCGGTACACCATGGTGGCGATGACTGGAGAATTAATTATTTGAGGGAATTCTGTAAGGAACAGGACATGCCCTGTATTTTTGATTCGGATATCCGAAAAAAAGACATCCAGGGACAGGAATATAGTCAGTTCAAGTATGCCATCAAAAACGACGGTCATCCCACGAGCTATACCAATAAGCTTATTTCAGACTCGCTGAAGAATTATATTCTGAGAAAATAGGTGAGAGTTGGGGGGAGGTTTCAGGGGTTTCAGGAAGGGTTTCAGGGTTTCAGGAAGAGGTTGGAAAAGGTTGAAAGAAGTTGGAAGAGGTTCCGGGTTCTGCTTTCCGGG
>CAZQOV010000241.1:0-2565 GCA_964595055.1 uncultured Bacteroidaceae bacterium
ATCCTACCCCATTCTCCCACCTCATTCTCCCACCTCATTCTCCTACCTCATTCTCCTACCTCATTCTCTTCCCCCCAATCCCCAATTTTTTTTATTCCAAATCCCTGCGTAATATTGTAGCATGATAAAATTGCAGTACATACTGGTAACTTTATTTGTGCTTGTTTTTATTCCGGAAATACTTTACGGACAAATGCAGGAGTCTCCTGTAATTGAGGTGAGCAGGGATGAGGTGGTTTTTGACCGCATTTATTTCGAAGATGAGGATGATAATTTTTCTGTGGAGGATATTTACAAGGATGAGCGTGGATTTATGTGGTTTGCTACCAAAGAAGGATTATTCAGGTATGATGGCAGGGAGTTTCTGTCTTTTAAAAGGAATACTGCCGGTACAAGAGGTTTGAGTTCTGATTTGATCCTGGCAATTGAGCCTGGTAATAATGATGATCTCTGGATATTAACAAAGAAGGATATTAGCCGTTTGGATTTGCAAACCTTCGAATTTACTAATTATACAACACCTCTTGGTTCTGATCCATCTATTGGAAATATTTTCAGGGGAGAAGTACATGTTGATGAAAATGGAATTGTTTATGCCGGCTACTGGGGTGCAGGAATGCTTGTTTTTGATCCGGAGGCAAATGAAAGATTTCATTTTTACAAAGATGATGATTTTCCTGCAGCAAATAAAACAGTTACCTCCTTTTGTGTCAAAGATAAAGACGAGCTTTGGATAGGAAGACATGACGGCTTATTTATCTTTAATAAAAGATTGAAAAGGTTTCGAAGATCGGGTTTAAAGTTTGAGGATGATAATAAGGTGAGCCGTAACCAGTTGAATTCGATATGTTCTGATCGGGATGATAAGCTATGGATCGGTACAAACCGCGGTCTGATAAAATATGATCCCTTAACCGATGAGCTTGAAACCTTTACTTTTGATTTTGCGCCTATTGAAGGATTTGAAAAAAACGTTGTTGAGTCTGTTGAACTTTCCAAAGATGGTTTGATCTATGCAGGAACCCGGTATGGACTCCATGTGATTGACCCTGGAAAAGGAATGATACGTTCACATTATCAGGATGTTAACGATCCCGGAACCATTCAGAGCAATTATATAAGGAGGGTTTACCATGATGACAGGAATATACTATGGATCGGCCATCATTCAGGCACAATATCTAAGCTTGCGCCACGAAGGAAGGCATTTACGTCCTACCGTTTAAAATCGAATTACACCGGCGACCTAAGGGTTTTCAGTGTTTTTAAGTCCGGCGCAACAATCTGGTTTGGCACTGAATCGGGCTTGTATTCATATGATAAGTCAAATGGCGAAACGCAAAGATTTTCGCACAATCCGGCCAATCCCTCTTCCCTGAGTAATGATTTTGTTTCAGGGATCCAGCAGGATGAGAATGGAGATTTCTGGATAGCCACTGATAAGGGGGGAATCAACCATTTTGATGTCTCAAGTGGAGAATTTGAAAATATCATTACCGGTTCCCAGGATCTTGCTTCTTATTCCGAAACCGATATCTGGTACCTTGAAATGGGAAGGGATGATACGCTCTGGTGCGGAACCGGAGGATCGGGCTTACTCCGCATAAATATCAACAACAGAACTTCAACAAGTTATTTGAATCAGCCCGGTGTTGAGAACAGTCTTTCGGGTAATTTCATAGGTCCGGTATTGGAAGACATAAATGGCATGGTCTGGGTAGGAACTATAGAAAACGGTTTGAACTATTTTGATCCTGAGATAGATACAGCTTTGAGGTTTTTGCATGATCCTGAAGATCCTAATTCCCTTTTAAGCAACTCGATAACCTCTTTATGTCTTACCAGGAAAGGTAAATTATGGATAGCAACTTCAAATGGTATAAATATCCTTGATACAGATAAATTTGAAATATCAGTTTTCAATGAGGAAATTATAGCAGGCGAAACGATTTCCGGACTTATCGAAGATATGTATGGAAATATCTGGATATCAACTAATAAAGGTTTGTATGAATATGAAACAGGGGAGGGAAAGCTTAAATCTTACAGGAAATCTGACGGTCTGGGAACCAGTTCTTTTATACCCGGTTGCCATTATATGGCAGATGATGGTGAGATACTTTTTGGATCATATCGTGGACTGGTTTCTTTTTATCCGGGAGAAATCATGGATAATCTTCAGCCTCCACCGGTTTATATTATAGGTTTTTATCTTTCAGGAGAGGAAATGACCAGGGATGAGGAATTTGCAGGTGCTTTTCTCAATCGGAATATTAAACTTTCATATAACAGGAATAATGTTTCCCTCAGTTTTGCAAGCCTTGATTACTATGACCCTGAAAAGAATCGTTTTGAATATAAACATGAGGTTTTCGATAATTAATGTATCCGGACACAGGAGAAGACTCATGTTGATTATAATAACCTTCCACCGGGTGAATATACTTTCAGGGTAAAGGCTTCAAATAATGATAACTACTGGAATAATGAAGGTGACAGCCTTCCACTTATTATTACCCCTCATTTCTGGGATACTTATCTTTTTAAGATTGGATTATTTTTTTT
>CAZQOV010000242.1:0-2474 GCA_964595055.1 uncultured Bacteroidaceae bacterium
GAATCCATCAGAAAATCTAACGTTGGATTTTTGTTTATAGATGCTCCACTTTCTTAGCCGGGAGAATAGGCCACCGTCAACATAACCTGATTTATCCTGAATGTTCCGGATTTACTTTACCCATCCAATATGGTTCAGGAATTCATTCTTTACTTCCGGATCTTTGAACCTGCCGTTATAGGAAGAGGTGATCGTAGTGCTGTTCACATCCTGAACTCCTCTGGTTATCACACACATATGAGCAGAATCAATGACAACGGCTACATCTTCAGTTTGCAGCACTTTTTTAAGTTCTTCTGCGATCTGTATGGTCAACCTCTCCTGAACCTGCGGCCTGCGGGAAAAATAATCTACAATCCGGTTGATTTTCGACAGTCCTATAACCTTTCCGTTGGATATATAAGCGACATGAGCTTTCCCAATGATCGGAACAAAATGATGCTCACAATACGAATGTACTTTAATATCCTTTTCTACCAGCATCTCCTTGTAATTGAACTTATTTTCGAATAGGGTAGTGGCCGGCTTGTTCTTTGGATCTAAACCGTGGAAAATCTCTTTCACGAACATTTTTGCCACTCTGTTGGGAGTGCCATTCAGGCTGTCGTCAGTAAGGTCCAGACCAAGGGTTTCCATTATCTTTCTGAAATGATGGGATATACGGTCCATCTTTTCTTTATCTGTCAGATCAAATGCGTTCGGACTCATGGGAGTTTCGATACTTGTTCCAACATGATCGTCTTCTATGACCATGTAATCATTGATTTGAAACTCTTTAAAATCTCTTGCTAATTCAGTATCTGATTTAAGTGCATTATTTCCGTTAATTTTCATCGTTGATGCAATTTTATGTCAAACCGTCAATTCAAACGGTTCATTAAAACATTCGGGTGATTTTTGTCCTGACCTGATTTAAAAAAGAAAAAAAGATCAGAAAATCTGAATATGAATAAAAAAAAAGCCCTTGTTCAGGAATAATCTTTAAGGGATTCCATTAATTTTTTTCTGGTGAAGAAAATACGACTTTTAACTGTACCGATTTTTAAATCCAGCTTTTCTGCAATTTCTTTGTATTTGAATCCTTCTGTATGCAATTTGAAGGGAACCTTAAACTCATCGTCCAGCGCTTCGATTGCTTTGTTGATTTCCTTGTAGGAATACTCTGAATCGGGCTTGATAAGATGTGATTCTTTGCTGTTATTCAAATAGTAGAGGTCCTTGGTATTGTCTACCGTGGTATTTTCCCGAACAGACTTGCGGTAGTTATTGATAAAGGTATTTTTCATTATGGTATAAGCCCAGGCTTTGAGATTTGTAAATTCCTGGAACTTATCTCTGTATGTCAGAGCCTTTAAATAAGTTTCCTGTAAAAGATCTTTTGCCTCATCACGATCTGAAGTTAAACTTAATGCAAACCTTTCGAGGCTGTCTTCCATATTGATTAACTCGTTATTAAATTCCATTGCCGTCATGATTCCTGGTTTTTAAGTGTTAAAAATGTTTAACAAATATACAGCAAAATTGAACAAAAAAGCAAATGTTAAGAGATGAAAAGGGAAGTTTTCGGCCTCTTTTATAAATAAGAAAATATTATATTAAGTTAGTATTCATAGGAAATGCGAGCTTTTTTTCAGGCCGCAGTCTAAATAAGCTTTAAACAATTATTTAATGTTTAATTAATATTGAACATGATTAAACAAAAGGTAATTATAGCAAAGCTTGTTGTATTGCCAGAAAAGGGAGTAGATTTTCTTTATCTGTTGATTGGAAGCTGTGGTTTATGACCATAGCGAACCTCAGGTATTGGGGGTTAAATAAATTAACAAATGTTTGAATACGGGAAAATGTTACAATGATTGAGCTCGTAAAAAAGGGTCCAGGGAAAAGAAAGGTTAAAATTTTGGGTTCTTATTATTCGAGCTCGTTAAGAAATAATTGAAATTCAGTTGAATTCTTAATCTGGCGAATGTTTTTGGGAAGATTTCCGTTAATTCTCGAACCTTCATATGAGGAAAAAAGTATGGTATGCTGAGGAAATCTGTTCCCCAGGTTCATTAAGTATTTATTGACATCAATTCCGGTAATGGAAGATCCGAAAGAAGTAACAATATAATCCGACGACCGGATTTTTGTCACAGAGGTTAAATCGTCGAAAGGAACAGATTGGCCCAGGTAAATTACCCGATGCCCCCTTTTCTTCAATAAGTAATGATGGAAGAGAAGGCCTATTTCATGCAATTCTCCTTCGGGAAGATATAGTATGAATGTTTTTGATGTCCCATCGACCTGTTCAACAGTATTGTCAATGGCTACAATCAGTTTTTGACGGATCAGATTGGAGATAAAATGTTCCTGGGCAGGATTAATGGCTCCGGTTAACCAAAGTACCCCGATCTTCTCAAAAAAGGGATAAATAGTGTTAATAAGCGTTGTTTCAAATCCATCTCTGAGTATGGAAAGGGAAAGGATCTTTT
>CAZQOV010000243.1:0-2420 GCA_964595055.1 uncultured Bacteroidaceae bacterium
TGGTTCCCAGAGTTCAAAATGATCATTATTCCTGACTTTCTCAGCCAGTTCATTCGCCCAGCGGATATGATTCCGAATTTTCTCTTTTATGGTTTCAACCCCCATGGAGCGAATAACAAACCATAACTTAAGAGCCCTGAACCTTCTTCCCAGTTGAACTCCCCAGTCCCTGTAATTATTTACCATCTTATCGCTGGCTGTCTTCAGGTATTCGGGCATGATTTGAAATGTCCTGATAAGCGTGGCCTTATCTTTAACAAAGTACGCCGAACAATCGAAATTGGTAAACATCCATTTGTGAGGATTGAATACATAGCTGTCCACCTTTTCGATTCCTTCAATGTACTTCCTGTTTTCTTCAAGGACCATTGCCGATCCTGCATATGCTGCATCTACATGATGCCATATGTTATATTTCCTGCAGAGTTCAGCAACGGGTTTCATTGGATCGAAAGCCACGGTTCCGGTTGTTCCGATTGCAGAAACTACACACACAGGAACAAGCCCTTGCTCCAGATCTCTCAAAATGGCATTTTCAAGTTCATCGGTTTTCATGCTAAGTTGTTCATCAACCGGGATGTAAACCAGAGAATTTTTCCCGAATCCAGCTATTTTAACGGCTTTTTCAATGGAGGAATGGGCTTCCTGGCTGCAATAAATGCGGTATTTATTAGTATGAAATCCATCTTCATTAATCTGAAAACCAGAAATTTTTTCCCTGGCTGATAATAATGCGACAAGCGTGGAGGTTGAAGCGGTATCCTGAATGACCCCGTGAAAATTCTCCGGTATGCCGGTCATTTTTTTCAGCCAGTTCATTACCACTTCTTCGAGTTCGGTCGCAGCAGGTGAAGTTTCCCAGACCATTCCCTGAACGGCAAGAGCAGAGGTTAGCAATTCTCCAAGCACAGAAGGCATAGATGAGTTGGCAGGGAAATAGGCGAAAAAATTGGGACTTTGCCAGTGGGTTATTCCGGGAAGAAGAATCTGTTTAAAATCTGTCATTATCTGCTCAAATGACTGACTTTGAGCTGGAGGGTGGGAGGGAAGTTGATTTATGATCGTGCGGGGTTTTGCCTGTGATTTCACAGGATACTTTTCTGCGTTTTCGTAATAATCAGATATCCAGTCAATTAACTCATATCCATACTTGCGAAATTCTTCTTTATTCATCAAAAATAGGATTAAACTAATGAAGGCTTAAAACTAAGTTAAGATTTTAAATTAACAAAGAAAGTTTATTTGGCACGTTATTTGGTTTTCTCACAATAAATGAATCTGAAAAACCATAAAATCAAAAGTCATGAAAAAGTTACTCTACCCGATATTAATAGTACCCCTGTTGTTTACTAGTTGCACAAGGGATCCATTTGCCGATTTTGTAGCCGATCGCAGAACGGTTGAAGTGGGTGAAGAAGTTTATTTCACAAACCGTTCTCATGATGCTGTAGATTATGACTGGGATTTTGGAGACGGTTATTACTCTTATAATTTCAATGCACAACACAGCTGGGCAGAACCCGGGATTTATACCGTTACACTTACTGCTTATGGCAGGGAGGGGACGCTGGATAGAGCTATGATGGATATTGAGGTTACTGAACCTCCTGCCGATCTGCTGGTTATTGTTGAGGAATATTTTGAACCTTATTACCTGGTTGAAGAGGCAAGGGTCAGAATATATGAAACACTGGAAGATTTTGATGAAGAAAGAAACTGGTTGGTAGAAGGATATACCGATAATAATGGCGAAGTATTATTTCTGGATCTCCCTCCTTTTAAAAGGTATTATGTCGATGTTTGGGGTCCTTACCATGGTAACTGGGATTTAAGTCTGGACGATGTCGGATGGGTTGAGACCGACCTCTTAGAGCCGGGATTCAACGAATTTATAGCCGTAGTGGATTATTTTCCTGAAGGTAAAAAATCCGCTACAGCACCAGAGAACAGAAAGATCGACCGTTCTGTACTCCAGGATAAAGAAAGTGCAAGGAAGAAGGCCGACCGTGTGAAGCCGGAAGGCATTGAGCAAGAAACAAGGTAGATAGCAGAATAGACAACCATAGATAAAAAGACCGTTCTTTTGGACGGTCTTTTTTCAAACCCGGCAACTTGACTCAGCTCGGTAACCGGTCATCATCAACCTGACACATTTACTAATCCAGTCCAACCCAATCCCCAATCCCAACTCCCTTTCCTTTCAAAAATATTCGTTTTTTCATGCATATTTCAAAGAATTTTTGTAAAATTGCACTCCCTTTTCGAGAGGGTTCTTTTAAGAAAGGGTGACAGTTGTATATGCTCAGATGGCGGTCCCGATAGCTATCGGGATGGTAGACGCGCTGGTTAATTAGTTTAAATAGACTGGTGCAGGTTCTTAAAAATAGTAAATTTATGTGAGGCCCAGATGGCGGAATTGG
>CAZQOV010000244.1:0-2417 GCA_964595055.1 uncultured Bacteroidaceae bacterium
AGCTTTCTTGCCATACTTATCAGCGCCGGGATAGCCCTTAGCTCAACAACTGTACTAGGTAACATTATTGCCGGAATAATGAATAATTCCATGAATCGTTTCAGGAGTGGCGATCTGATCAAGCTCGATGATTTCCATGGAAGAGTAACAAAGAAGAATATTTTTCACACAGAAATTCAGCTGGAGGACAGCAATTTCATTACTATACCTAATTTATATATCTCATCCCAGCCGGTTAAGCTTATCCGTAAATCCAACACTGTAATATCAACAAGCATTTCCCTGGGTTATGATATCCCACGTTCAAGAATTGAGGAAGCCCTGAAAAAAGCTGCCGGTGAAGCAGGACTGAAGGATCCTTATGTTTATATCACAGAGCTTGGAGACTATTCCGTAGTGTATAAAATTCACGGATTCCTCGATGACAGTAATAAATTTTTCAGCGCGAATTCATTATTGAATGCAAAAGTAATGGATATACTTCATGAAAAAAGGATTGAAATTGTTTCTCCCTCCTTCATGAACCAGAGAAGGGTGGATGAAAAAGATTTTATTCCCGAGCAAGGGGTAAAAGAAGAACAAACGGAAGAAAAGGAAACACCCGAAGAGCTTGTTTTCGATGAAGCCATTAAATCTGAGAAACTGGAAAAGAAGAAAGATTTCCTTGGGAAGATCGAAAAAGAAAAGGCACAGCTGAAAGATGAACTCAAAGAAGTAAAGGATGAGGAAGAGGTGGAGAGGATAAAGTCATCTATTTCAAGGCTCGATGAGTTGAAGGAACAGTTGGAGGAGAATATCAGGGAGCAGAGTGAGAGAGGGGAGGGGGAGGAGAGTAAGCAGTAGGCAGTAGGCAGTAGGCAGGGGGGAGGCGTATATCAGGATATCTAACAGTTATTGACAGTATTCGGTGTAAACTGTAATCGGTGACTGGTAAACGGTAAACGGTTTGAACTCTACAATACGGCGGACTTTTTCACTGATTATGGCAGTTAAGCGGAAAAGGAGTATTTATCGGAATCGGGGGCAATAAATCGATAATGATACTTCAGCTGTTCTAAATTTAATAAAAAAAACTTAATGATTAATCATCAGATAATTAATCATTTATAGCTTTCCTTGCTATTCTTTCCTAATTACTTCAAACCACAAACAATGGTATTCGCAATATGTTAAGTAATAAAGATAAGTTGCTTAAATACATAATGATTATGACTCCACCAGCCAGAATTTTTACACTCAGATTTATAAGCAGTTTAGCTTTAAGTTTAATAATGCTAACTGCCTTTGCCCGGAGCGACACTTTGATAGCTCCGTTTTTTGAAGGACTTGGAGATCACCACCATAAGATTACTACCGATTCTGAAAGGGCCCGGAAATACTTTGATCAGGGACTCATCCTGGCTTATGGATTTAATCATGCTGAAGCTCACAGGTCTTTTATGAAAGTTGTAGAGATCGACCCTGAATGTGCTATGGGATACTGGGGAGCCGCATGGGTGCTTGGCCCAAATATAAATGCAGCCATGGATCCGGCAAATGTTCCAGAAGTATGTTATAGCACTGGTTAAATTTATTGACCCGGTTACCGGACGAAGCTTGCTCCGGGGAAATTAATACTTCATTTATTAGCAGTTAATCACTATATTGAACAAAAAATTAACCTCTATGGATAAGAAATCCGAACGTCTTGCCGGTGTTTTACTTATTGTATTGCCCACAGTGGCGTACGGAGGATTCAGCCTGCTGGGTTTTTTGATTAACCAGGAAAGTGGATATGTTGATAATCCATTGAGGCAGGATCTCTGGAGAGCAGGCCATGCCCATGCCGGTGTTTTACTGGTTTTATCCCTGGTAATCCTGAAATATGTAGATCAGGCCAGGCTTTCGAACACTTTAAAACAACTGGTTAGAACCGGTACTCCTCTTGCTGCTATACTTATCCCGGCAGCTTTTTTTCTTTCTGTCCTTGATCCTGAAAGCACCCAGCCCAATTCACTGATTTATCTTGCCTATGCGGGTTTCGCAGTGCTTATTTTCACTTTTGTTACCCTGGGAATCGGATTGTTAAGGAAAAAGCAGTAATCATGATCTACAAAAACAAACTCAACAATGCCTTTGGTCCCGTTGGAAGTACCGCGGGTATCTTTATCTTCGGAGCAGGCATCGCAGCTAGCTTTTATTCGCCGGGAGGACTGCTTCTGGTTGTCGCAGGAGCATTTGTTGGCTTCACATCCACATCCGCTTTAATTGATACCGATCGAAAACGGGTAAAACTGCGCAGTAATTACTTTGGCATTATAAAAACCGGAAAATGGATTGATATAGAACCCGGTATGAAGATCGGAATCAAAAAGATGCATAAGTCATGGCGTGCATACAGCAGGGGTAACCGGAGACTGGATGTACCGGAAAAGAAT
>CAZQOV010000245.1:0-2360 GCA_964595055.1 uncultured Bacteroidaceae bacterium
CTGGAGACAAATGCGTGATTTCTTCTATGTTGAGAACATGCACGGTGTTGACTGGGATGCCATGAAAGAAAAATATGCAGTGCTGATTCCTCATGTAAAACACAGACATGATCTGACCTATGTAATTGGAGAATTGATTGGAGAACTCAGCGTCGGACATGCCTATATCAACAGCGGAGAGGCGCCTAAACCCGAAAGAATTAAAACCGGATTACTTGGAGCTCAGCTCAGCAAACACTCATCAGGCTACTATGAAGTTGAAGAGATCCTAAAAGGTGCAAACTGGAGTGAAAACTTGCGTTCTCCCCTGTCAGAAGTTGGCGTGGATATGAGCGAAGGCGATTTTATCCTTGAAGTTAACGGCAATTCAACCGCTGTAATGAAAGATATTTATAAGAGTCTTGTAGGACTCGCCAATACAGAAGTTGAACTCACTGTGAATTCCAGTCCGGAAATGGATGGAGCCAGAAAAGTACTCGTTAAACCTATTGATGACGAATCTGAACTGCACTATTTCGGCTGGGTTCAGAAAAACATTGACTACGTAAACAGAAAAACCGATGGTCAGGTCGGATACATCCATATTCCTGATATGGGTCCGATGGGGCTGAATGAATTTGCCAAATATTTTTACCCCCAACTGGATAAAAAAGCCCTGATTATTGATGACCGGGGCAATGGTGGCGGTAATGTTTCTCCTATGATTATTGAACGGCTCAGACGTGAAGTTACCCGTGCGACTATGCGAAGAAATTTTCCAACAGGCAACCCGGTTCCGAACCGGATGTTACTTGGACCGAAAGTTTTACTTATTGATCGCTATTCGGCATCCGACGGGGATTTATTCCCCTACTCATTCAAGAAACATGGACTCGGAACGGTGATCGGTACCCGTTCATGGGGTGGCGTAGTTGGAATCACGGGTTCTCTGCCATTTATCGATGGACAGGATCTCAGAAAACCTGAATTTGCCTCGTATTCTTCGGAAGAAAGTGAATGGATCATTGAAGGATATGGTGTGGATCCTGATATCTACATCGACAATGATCCCTATGAGGAATTCAAGGGAAATGATGCCCAGCTTGATAAAGCTATTGAAGTGATCATGGAACAGATGGATGAATACAAACCTGTACCTCCGGTTCCGGAAGCTCCGGATAAATCAGGAAACTGATTGATGACAGGTATAAAAACAAAAAGATCATAATAATGACCCCGGCTTATCCGGACCGGGGCTATTTTATTATCTTTGCACCCACAAAAACAAGGGAAGAAATGAAAAACATTGCGAGGTCGCTGATCATTGTTATAGTCAGCATTTTGTTAGCAAGCTGGGGAGGATCCGGTCATTATATTATCAGTTCCGGCATTGCAAAATTCTTTAATGATGAAATGCAGACCTTTTCCAACTGGGTTGGATATATTGCTGATCATGCATCTGATGCTGATTATCGAAAAAATGATGATCCTTTGGAAGGTCCAAGGCATTATATCGATCTGGATGGATATTTCGATTTTATCAGGACTGGAGAAATATCAATGAGTTTGGAAGAAAACATCGATAAATACGGGGAAAACTTCGTGGAAGAAAATGGTTATCTTCCATGGGCTACCATTGATACGTACAATTCTCTGGTTGAAAACTTAAAAAAAAGGAACTGGGATTCCGCAAAATTTTTTGCCGCCGACCTTGGACATTATGTTGCCGACGGTCATATGCCCCTTCACCTTACCGTTAATTTCGACGGTCAATTTACCGGTAATCATGGAATACATTCCCGTTATGAAACTCAAATGGTCAAATCATTTTCTTCCAAAATAAATTATGAGGGTCAGGAAATTCAGGAAATAGACAGTGTTGATAAATACATCTTCAATTATCTGTATGAAAATTACGTCTATATTGATTCTGTCTTGCTGGCAGATGATTCGGCAAAATTGGTGGATCCAAACACCGGATCCTACGAATATACCGCCACCCTGTGGGAATTAACCGGAGATTTTACAATTCTGCTTTTCCGAAACGCATCGCATGCATTAACCGAATTGTTGTATACCGCGTGGATCGAAGCCGGCAAACCTGACCTCACAGGCTTAAACCTTAGTAATCCCCGGGATGACCATTTAACGATCTTTCCAAATCCATCAAATCGCATAAGCCAGATAGAATACAGCTTGCATTCATTTTCTGTTGTCAGCCTGATTTTAATTTCTGCAGATGGAAAGATTTCTGATATTCTTTTGCATGATTCTAAACCACCCGGAAAATACCGCTTCCATTTAAATACTGAAGCATATCCTGAGGGTGTTTATTTCCTGAATATGAGAACCCAAACACATAATATCAGTAAAAAGCTGCT
>CAZQOV010000246.1:0-2320 GCA_964595055.1 uncultured Bacteroidaceae bacterium
GCCTCCTGCGACCTATTTTGTCTCCACCCGGCTTTGGAATAAATGCCTTGCCAAAACGTCCCAGTAAAGGACCAACAATCATAACCGATCCCCGAAGCGCAGCACTTTTTTCTTTGAATGATTCGGTTTCGAGAAATGCAATGTCAATATGTGATGCTTTAAAACTATAATCAAAAGGACTGTTTTTCTTTATCTCAACGCCCAGATCTTCAAGCAATTCAATGAGTTTTAAAACATCACGTATGCGGGGGATGTTTTTAATTCGGACTTCTTCTTTTGTCAACAGTACGGCACATAAAATCTGCAGGGCCTCATTTTTTGCCCCCTGGGGAGTAATCTCTCCCTTCAGTTGACGACCTCCTTCAATCCGGAAACTACTCATCTTAATAAAAAATTATTATGACTTTCTGGAACCTCTTTTTTTGCGTCCCTTTTGAAGAATATCCCTGGTTTCGCTGAGATGAAGGTCTTCTTCTAACATATCGATTTTACCTCCTGAAAGCTCTTTCAGATCAAGAAATATCTGTTTGTCATCTACTGCTTCCCTGTTCCAGGTGAGATAAGATTTTTTCATGTGATTTGCCAGCAGTTTGATAAGATAACTCTTCTCTTCACCCTCCTCCATTTCTGCGGCTTTCTCAATCATTAAAGTGAGCGATCTTCCATAATGCTTGTATCGCAAATCGGATTGGTTGTAACTCACCGAATTGGGTTTTTCTTCCAGTTTTTCTTTTGTGGGAAGTTCGTAGGGAGCATCAATGTCAAGTCGAAAATCGGAAATAATTGCCAGATGATCCCATAATTTGTGCTTAAAATCGCCTACATCTCTAAGGTGGGGATTTAGATTGCCCATAATGTTAATAATGGCTCTTGCTGCTTTATTTCGTTCATCGCGGTCTTTAATCTCGACTACAAAGTCGACCATTTTCTGAATATTTCTTCCATATTCAGGAAGTTGGAGTTTTTTCCTGTTTGTGTTATAATCGTGATCCATGGATTGTATTTTATGCAAAAATAAAGGAAATCAGCGGATGTACAAAATTCTCTATTCAAGAAGACTTAATTTTGCAAATTTCAGCAGCAACTGTTTCTTTCCAAAATTATCAAATAAAACGGTCGCTTTTATATTTGGCGGGATACCTTCGATATTATCTATCCGCCCTTTCCCAAATCGGGGATGTTCTACACGTGAACCAATTTTTAATTTGCTATTTATAGCTGCTCCGCCTGCTCCGGGAGCTTCCTGCTGTTTATCTGAAGGCTTTATTTTAATCAGTTTTTTCTCTTTACCCATTGGGGAACTGCCCTGATCTGCAATCTTTCTGTGAATGGAATTTATATTCGGGGTTGATCTTTCATAATCGAGGGGGTCAGGAATTCCGGGTCTTCCAAAATTCTGGGGCAATTGTAAAAATTTCTCATCAATTTCGGTGATAAATTTACTTGGGTTACAATGAGTGAGCAATCCCCATTTATACCTCGACCCGGCGTAACTTAAATACAGTTTTTTTTCTGCACGGGTGATGGCCACATAAAACAACCGTCGTTCTTCTTCCAGTTCCTTAGGCGTTGAATTAGCCATATGGGAAGGGAAAAGATCTTCCTCCAGTCCCACAACAAATACATATTTGAATTCCAATCCTTTTGCGGAATGAACTGTCATTATGGTGACATGATCCTTATCTGTGTCATTCTGGGTATCCGCATCAGTATAAAGAGAGACTGTTTGCAGATACGTGCTCAGACTCACCTCATCTTCCGATTCATTCGATTCCGTAAAATCCCTGATCCCATTTAATAATTCTTCAAGATTTTCATATCGGCTGATCCCTTCCGGAGATTTATCGGCTACCAGCTCTTTCATAATTCCGGTCTGTGAAGCCAGGGTATAAGCAATATCAAATGCTTCCATCTCCTGGTTTTTTTCCCGGAAATCCCTGATCAAATGTACAAAACCCGTCAGGTTATTCAGCGTTCTGGCAGTAAAATGATTTTTTAATGCCGACCCTGTATTTAATACTTCCCATATGGACAGATCGTTATGGACAGCCAGGGCTTCCAGTTTTACCAGAGTAGTCTTACCAATTCCTCTTAAGGGATAATTGATGATTCTCTTAAGAGATTCATCATCATCGGGATTGACCACCACTTTAAAATAAGCCAGAATATCTTTTATTTCTTTTCTCTGGAAAAAGGAAATGCCTCCGTATACCCGGTAAGGAATATTCATTTTCCTCAGGGATTCCTCAAATATCCGGGATTGAGCATTGGTCCGGTATAAAATCGCAAAATCGCGGTAATGCACCTTTTCGCTGTAAGC
>CAZQOV010000247.1:0-2317 GCA_964595055.1 uncultured Bacteroidaceae bacterium
ATAAATTTCTTCTCGCTTATATCCATGCTCCTTATCCCTACCTGCACAAGATTTGTTTGCAGGGATGCTTTATGAAGGGCACAGGCATGATTATATTCTGAGCCATCGTAGCTCTTTCGCAGGTCTGAATGGGCATCGAGCTGAAGGACAGACAAGTTGGGGTATTTTTGCCTAAAAGCTTCAATCACACCAATGCTTATCGAGTGTTCTCCTCCAAAAAACGTAAGAAATTTATTTTCACTGAGAAGATCTTTTGTTTTACTCAAAACAGCTTTAAATACAGCTTCAGGCGATGAATTTTCATTCACAGGATCCAGGGTATGAATCCCTTTTTTGTAAACTTCGCTATCTGTTTCTATATCATAAAGCTCCATATTTTCTGAAGCTTCAATAAACGCATCAAAACCCTTATCGGCACCTTTCCCCCAGGTACTGGTACCATCATAGGGAATAGGTTGAAGCAGGACAGAAGCCTTGTCCCTGTCTGCAAGTTTATCGTCTATACCTCCAAAATTTTTCATATTCATTTACCGTATCCTAGTATTTTAAACATCTCACCTACCGATTGTTCTTCCCTGTACACATAATCGACAATATTGCCCTTTTCATCCCTGTCGATAATAACGTGCTTGGGGGAAGGGATCAGGCAATGTTTAATCCCCCCGTATCCGCTTATTGAGTCCTGATATGCACCCGTATGGAAAAAACCAAGATAAAGAGGTTCCGGCTCATCATCCTTGTATTTGGGAAGCAATACTTCCTGGTTAAGATCTTCATAATTATAATAATCGGAATGATCACAGCTAATCCCTCCAATATTCGCACGACCATATTCATTGTTCCACTTATTAACGGGAAGAAGAATGAATTTTTCATGAATTGACCAGGCATCAGGGATGGTGTTCATCAGACTGTTATTGATAATGTACCAGTTTTCAGTATCGTTTTGCTGTTTCTGTTCCAATACCTTAAAGATAATGGCCCCGGCCTCTCCAACGGTATATTTTCCGAACTCAGTGTAAATATCAGGATTCTGCACATCTTCCTTATCACAGGCTTCCTTTATATTCTTAATGATCTCATTGATCATATATTCATAGTCGTACTCAAAACCAAGGTGATTTCGGATGGGGAATCCACCACCAAGGTTAAAGGAATCCAGATTTTTGCTTTCCTTTTTAAGTTCTATATAAAGTTTCAGGGCTTTCTGGAACTCCCCCCAGTAATAAAGGGTATCCTTAATGCCTGAGTCGACAAAAAAATGAAGCATTTTTAGCTCCACTTTGTTATTATCCCGGATATTTTGCTTGAAGAACTCAATCATCTCAGTATGAGGAATCCCCAGTCTTGAAGTATAATAAGCCGACTGAGCCTCTTCACTGATGGCCATTCTAAGCCCAATCTTAATGGTTTTGTCTGTTTTGATCCTTAAAAGACGGGTAAGCTCATTTTTGCTGTCAAGCACAATAATGGAATTGGAAAATCCCTTTTCCAGTAACTCTACTATCTTCTGGAGGTACTCATCTGTTTTATAGCCATTATGAACGATAATCCGGGATTTATCCAGTTTTTTGCTCCTATGCAAATTCAAAATGAGATCGATATCGAAAGCAGAGGAAGTTTCCAGATTCACATTATGCTTAAGCGCTTCCTGAATAACATGGTGAAAATGGTTGCATTTGGTGCAATAACAATAATGATATTTTCCCCTGTATCCATTATTTTTTATGGCACGGTTAAAAAGATTCCGGGTCTTTTTTATCTGATCGCCTATCTTGGGCAAATAAATAAACCGGAAAGGTGTACCGTGTTTTTCAATCAGGTACTTAAGAGAAACCCCATGGAATGTAAGGTAACCATCTCTCAGGTCAAATCCCTCCTGGGGAAAATAGAAACTTTGTTCTATAAGATCAAAATAGGTATTTTTCATTTATCACACGTAGATTTTTATAGTATAAAAAACCTGACTCAAAATTGTTTTGTGCTTCATCAATTCAGGTTACTAAAATTATGCAAATAAACGAAAAAAATCAGGTTTTAATCATGGGATATTGAGGAAGAAATGAAAGGGTGATACCTAATGGCTTTCGGGACATCTTAATTAATTTACATTTAATTAAGTATTCATTTCATAGCTAAGGAGATAACAGATTAAATTGCAAAAAGCTATACATAAGGCAAAAAAATAAGAGCCGCTTCCGATGGCGGTAATAATTGTACCCGGAGCCGGTTCCGATGGCTATCACAACGAACCGGTAATAATTGTACCCGGAGCCGGAATCGAACCGGCACGGCCATTTCTGGCCACTGGATTTTA
>CAZQOV010000248.1:0-2216 GCA_964595055.1 uncultured Bacteroidaceae bacterium
ATCCATTATATTAATGCTTTCCACACGATCCTTGAAAACATCAAGGGTAGTTATATAATCTCTGCCGGTCCAGGCCTCTATATTTGTCCCCCCCCAGTTTGTGCTAATGAGACCAACAGGAACTCCGGTTTCTTTATGAATGTATCTTCCAAAGAAGTATCCCACAGCTGAGAAGGAAGGCACTGATTCCGGAGAACAGATTTTCCATTCAGTTTTGGGCACATCATCCTCAGGAGTATAACTAAAGTTTCTTTCAATTTGAAGCAATCGTATTTGGGGATGGTGAGCTTTTTTAATTTCCTCCTCCGCATTGTTCGATTTTCCAACTGACCAGGCCATATTCGACTGTCCGGAACATATCCATACATCGCCAATAAGGATATTTTCCAGTTTTATTTCATTATCACCCTCAATAAAAATCTCATAAGGGCCTCCGGCCGGCAAGGGAGGGAAACTGATCATCCAATTCCCGTTCCTGTCCGATTTGGTTTTCTTTGTTTCATTATTGAAACGAACTTCTATTTTTTCATTTTTATCAGCCCATCCCCAGATCTTAATTTTTACACCTCGCTGAAAAACCATGTCTGAACTAATGATCTGGGGCAAACGGACATCTGCGAAAGCGAGGAAAGGGATAAAATTGAATATAAGGAAAAACAGAAGAAATTTGCATGATGTTTTCATAAGAATATTTTTAAATATGAATGATTAACAAATATATATATATAATCCTGACTTTTTAAGCCTATGAATCCAAAAAAAAAACCGGATTTTAGTCCGGTTTTCTTGATTTATCTATTCTCCTCGGAAATTTTCGCAGATTTGCTTTAGGCGTTATAGGTACTTGAAGCGGTCTCTCCTCCCCTACCGGTCCAGTTTGTATGGAAAAATTCCCCTCTGGGTTTATCTATTCGTTCATAGGTGTGAGCCCCGAAATAATCTCGTTGTGCCTGTAACATATTTGCTGGCAAGCGTTTCGTTCTGTAGCCATCAAAATACGCCAGAGCGCTGCTAAAAGCAGGAACCGGTATGCCGTTTTCAACCGCAGTGGATACAACCTTCCGCCAGCCCTCCTGAGCCTGGTGCAATTTATCTCTGAAAAATGGATCAAGCATCAGGTTCTGTAGCTCGGGATTGGTTTTATATGCCTGGGTTATTTTTCCAAGAAAGACAGAGCGGATAATACAACCACCTCTCCACATCTGAGCAATACCCCCATAATTCAGGTCCCATTTATATTCTTTAGCTGCTTCTTTCATCAAGGCATAGCCCTGAGCATAGGAAATGATCTTGGATGCATAAAGTGCATCTTTGATATTTGCAATGAATTCTTCCCTGTTAGCGGAAAATTCAGGTTTTGGTCCGTTTAGAATTTTAGCTGCTTCCATTCTTTCGTCCTTCTGAGAAGAAAGCACTCTAGCAAACACAGCTTCGCCAATCAGGGTTAGCGGAACTCCTATATCCTAAGCTGCTATACCGGTCCATTTTCCGGTTACTTTTTGGCCTGCTGTATCGAGTATCTTTTCTAACAATGCTACTCCATTCTCCTTATAGGCAAGGATATCTCTTGTTATTTCGATCAGGTAGCTATCCAGTTCACCCTTATTCCATTCTGCAAATACTTCATGCATTTCATCGGCAGACATTCCAAGCAGATTTTTCATAATGAAATAGGACTCGGAGATCAATTGCATGTCTCCATATTCAATACCATTATGCACCATTTTTACAAAATGGCCGGCTCCGTCACTTCCAACCCAGTCACAACATGGGACATCATCAACCTTAGCTGCAATATCCTGAAAGATGGGTTTTACTTCTCTCCATGCTTCGGGCGATCCTCCCGGCATTATTGAGGGCCCCTTCAAAGCCCCTTCTTCACCTCCTGAAACTCCGGTGCCTATGTAAAGAAAGCCCTTCTCTTCAACATATTTTGTGCGCCTTATTGTATCGGGGAAATGTGAATTACCCCCATCAATAATGATGTCTCCTTCTTCCAGGTAAGGGATGATTTTGTCAATAAACTCATCAACAGGCTTTCCGGCTTTTACAAGTAGCATAACTTTTCTTGGTCGCTTGAGCGACTTAACCAGTTCCTCAATGCTGTGTGCCCCTATGAAATTTTTACCTTCTCCCCTGCCGTTGATAAATTTATCAACTTTCTCTACGGTACGGTTATACACAGCTACTGTATAACCATTGTTTTCCATATTAAG
>CAZQOV010000249.1:0-2131 GCA_964595055.1 uncultured Bacteroidaceae bacterium
GGGAAGAGTCAGGACAAACATCTCCATGCATGCCCTTGATAAAGACGGTAAGGCTTATGGAAAAATGAGCAAAGGACAGGCAGAAGGCATTGCCCCTGAAAGTTGTGCTTCGCAAATGATGCTTGCTGCCAGCAGGAACAGGCGAGAAATATTAATAGGCGGAAAAGAATTAATTATGCCAAGAATGAAACAGTATTTTCCGGGATTTTTTTATAAACTTGTAACTCGAATTGACCCATCCTGATAGATCCTGATCTCTTATAAAACAGAAATACGATTTATGCTGATAACGAAAGTGAGAAAAAAATAAATATGAAAAATAAAATTATTAGCGGAATTCAACAAATTGGTATAGGTGTAGAGAATGTGAAGGAAGCGTGGAAATGGTATAAGGATAATTTTGGAATTGATATTCGCATCTTTGAAGAATCGGCAATGGCCGAATATATGCTTCCATACACAGGTGGTAAACCCCGTATGAGGCACGCCGCTCTTGCTGTAAGCCTTATGGGAGGAGGTGGTTTTGAAATATGGCAATATACAGAACGTAAACCCAAACCGCCTGAAGACCAACCCAGACTGGGGGATTTCGGGATTTTTTGTGCGAAGATCAAAAGTCCTGATGTAAAAGCCACTCTTGAAAACTTTAAAAGAAAAAACCTGAATGTAAATGGTCTTATGAAGTGTCCGGATGGCCGTGATCATTTTTTCATAAAAGATCCATTTGGCAATCTTTTTCAGATTGTAGAAAGTAAAGCATGGTTCAGACCCGACAGGAAAAAATTTACCGGAGCAGCAGCAGGAGCCATGATTGGCACAAGTGACGTGGATAAAGCCAGACAGGTATATTCTAATATCCTTGGGTATGATACCGTTATATATGACATAACCGATTCTTTCAATGATTTCAGGCCCCTGAACGGAGGTTCCTCGAAATACAGGAGAGTACTGCTGAAGCATAGTAAAGAAAGGAAAGGTGGATTTTCAAGATTGTTTGGCCCCAGTGAAATAGAACTTATACAAAGTATTGATGAATCAAGACAATCCATCTTCAAGGACCGTTACTGGGGTGATCTTGGCTTTATTCATCTATGCTATGATATTATCGGTATGGAATACCTGAGGAAAGAATGTGAGAACTTAGGTTATCCCTTCACTGTTGACAGTGATAAAAGCCCTCAGGGTGAGAGTTTTGACATGGGGGAAGCTGCGGGTCATTTTTCCTACATCGAGGATTCGGACGGTACCTTAATTGAATTCGTTGAAACTCATAAAATCCCTATAATTAAAAAACTTGGATGGTACCTTAACATGAAAAAGAGAGATCCTGAAAAGCCCCTCCCCGACTGGATATTAAAGGCATTGAAATACAGCAGGGTGAAAGATAATCAACTCTCCAGGGATTAAACTATGAGAGCTTCGGACTCAATTTCTTGTAGAGAACCGGCACTACAACAAGTGTAAGGAAGGTAGAAACAAGCAATCCTCCGATAATAGTCCATCCCATGGGAGCCCAGAGAGTCCCTCCCTGCAGGGTTAGGGGAAGAAGACCTCCAATAGTCGTTAGAGTGGTAAGTATTATAGGAATAAATCTTGTTTCACCCGCTTCTATCAGTGCCTCATCCATTCCCATTCCTTCTTTTTGTAAAATATTGGTATAGTCCACCAGTATAATGGAATTATTAACAACTATGCCAATAAGACTTATGAGTCCTATGAAAGCGGTAAAAGAAAAGGTATTACCCGTTATATAAAGCGCCAGTGTGGAACCTATTAATGCCAGTGGAATAGCCGAAAAAATAATAAGAGGCTGCAGGAAAGATCCGAACTGAAGTACCAGAACAGCAAAGATTGCGATCATTGCTATTACACTTGCTCTGGCCATTCCTCCAAAACTTTCTTCACGGCTTTCCAGCTCCCCTGTATATTTATAGCTGTATCCCTTGGGCCAGTCTATTCCTGAAATTTTCAGGTCCAGATCTTCGATTATTTCATCCAGAAAATATCCTTTTTCAATGTCCGCTGTTATGGTTGCATCTCTTGAAAGGTTATAATGCGAGACAATTCCCGGAGCTCTTTTGTACTCAATATTTACAAGCTGCATGAGAGGAATCATTTCTCCAGTAATGGA
>CAZQOV010000250.1:0-2090 GCA_964595055.1 uncultured Bacteroidaceae bacterium
TTCTTTTCTCTCTCACTCCACCCGGGGCTATTGCTGTTTGACCACTGCCGTGGTCGGAGTAACGTGAAGAAAATACAGGCTGGGGTTGAAACAATGTTTTGGAAGGGTAGAGGTATTTCCAAATTGTGTCTTTTACTTTTCGCCCTTTATTGGGTTCCGCTTCAAAAGAGGGTAGTGCTTGTGCTACCGCAAATGCTTCGGTACAGGCTGTGGCTGAGGGCCGTTTTTTGATTTGAATTAATGCTTGTAGAGGCATTCACGCTCTCACGTTCACTCTGTTCATTCCCCGGCTCAGATCCTTCCTCCCTGCGGTCGTCAGGATGACAGGTCATCCTGACGACCCCGCAGCGGAACGAGGCGGGAGAGGAAGGATTTGACCCGGGGATTTAGGGACGAAAAGACTTTTCGAAGTGGAATCAAATCTATTTTCCTGCATTTCCAAATTATGCTTTTATGATCTATCTTATTTAGGGAAATCAATATTATCTAATTCCTGTATCATTTATTTTAATCCCTGGACTAGCATGACAGACTATGATTACAAGATTATTCACTGTTTGTGTTTAGTGTTTGTTCCCAATACTCCTCGAAATTATTCTATTTTGAGGCCTTTATGATTTTATGTAAATTTATTACACCTAAAATTCTAAAAATGCCCGAAGACCCCAAATCCCAATCCATCCGGCTCCAGGCCTTTGAATGGCTGCAGCAAAAATCCCTGGAATACGATGATGTCCTACCACATAAAGTTTTGAATTATGAATTCAAGATTAATGGAGAAAGAATACCCTTAATCGGAGCAAGGGGTATTTTCAAACCTAAGGTAATTTCCTATTACCCAATTTCCATCACAACCAGCCCGAATAGCCCTTATAGTGATAAAATTGCCGGAAATGTGCTGATCTATAAATACAGGGGAACAGATCCGAACCATCCGGATAATGTTCGCCTGAAAAAAGCCATGATGGAAAGAATCCCTCTCATCTATTTTCATGGGATTGTAAAAGGAAAGTATCTCAGCCATTTTCCTGTTTACATAGCTGGTGCAGATGATGCAAATCTTACTTTCACCGTTGAGGCAGACATAAACTCCAGCAAAGTATGGGACTCTATTGAAGAAGGAAAGGTCCATGAACCTTTGGTTGACGAAGTTCGCAGGAAGTATGCAACTACCGAGGTGGTTATCCGGCTCCACCAGAAGATGTTCCGGGAAAAAGTACTCATTGCATACAGGGAACATTGTTCATTTTGCCAGCTCAAACATCGTGAACTGTTGGATGCAGCCCATATTATAGAAGACAGCAAAGGAGGCGAACCTATCGTTCAAAATGGTATATCCCTGTGTAAAATCCACCATGCTGCTTTCGATAAGAATATCCTTGGAATTAATGAAGATTATAGGATTGAAGTAAGAAAAGATATCCTGGAAGAGGTGGATGGGCCTATGTTAAGATACGGTTTGCAGGACCTGAACCATAAAAAAATGAATCTTCCCGGAAGCAGGAAGAATTATCCGGATAAGAAGTTTATTGTGGATAGGTATGAAAGGTTTTTGGGAGTGGGGGAGACGGGGTGATGGGAAAATGGTTATAAGCATCAAACGAAAAGCTTAGCATTGTTCCTACCCTAAAGTTCAATCCTTTTAGTGGAGTGAAATGATTTTTTAGCAATTTTTTTCGCAGCGGCGGCGTTGGCGCCTGTGCTGAGCTTGCCGAAGTACTACTTTTTTCGGCGCAGAACCTTTAGCTCATGAATACTACATTAATTCTGTTTAAGCCACGCTTTATGAAAATACAAATATTTGTTTACAAAAAGTTGTCATTAGTACTGAGAAACGTGGAGCGAAGCGCTGCGTTTCGATCGCTTTCGCTCTAACTCTTACCCTGTTCTAATTATCCCTCCGCTCAAACTTCTCCTCCTTGCGTTTTTTCGCTTTGTGGATGATGAGGTAAATAATGGCAATCAGCGCTAATGCAGCAGATACAAGCTGTATAGCCAGGATGACTTTCAGGGCTTCCATTTTACTTAAGCTTAACGGCTGTGCCGTAGGCAAGTATTTCGGCGGCTCCACTGGCAACCATGGCGGTGGT
>CAZQOV010000251.1:0-2006 GCA_964595055.1 uncultured Bacteroidaceae bacterium
AGGGTTCCGGCAATGATGACATTTTCTTTTTTCGAAGATTTGTTATATTCCAAAGGCGGCTTTACTCCCGAGACTTTGAATATATC
Organism: uncultured Bacteroidaceae bacterium; assembly: GCA_964595055.1. Taxonomy (GTDB): domain Bacteria; phylum Bacteroidota; class Bacteroidia; order Bacteroidales; genus CAYRTD01. The sequence continues at coordinate 87 of CAZQOV010000251.1, forward strand.
ATCCTGTAAATCTTCGAAAGCCCGGATAACGCCGGGGAAATCCTTCGAATCAATTAACATTTGTGCTGCTTCCCCTTTTTCGGCAATGGAAAAGGAGTTTTCACTTTTGCTTTCTGAGATATATTTTGTAACCTCTGCTTTACTTGCAAAAACAGCATTAGCACAAAACAGGATCAGAATAATAGATGTTTTTATTCGCTTCATAATATTTAAATATTGGTTTGTTGCTTTCTATTCTGTTACGGAGCCTGGGTTATTTTCAGTTTCCGGTTTGGTTAAGCAAAAATAATTCTATTCTGAGGAACCTTTTTTGAAGAGATTCTTATTTTATTTTCAGAGAAGTGAAACTTTATGAAATCTAATTTTTTCTGCTGTCAATGTTATTAAATTTTGGGTTCGTTTTCTTCATTTTTGTCATTATTTTTCCCGGGTAATAATTTTTCTGTTTCAATAAGTCAAAACTAGTTATACCAGATTTTACGGATTTTAAAATTTAGATATTTAGGTTTAAAATTTAGATATTTATAATTAGAAAGTTAGGGGTAATTTGAATTATGTCCTGATACGAACCATGAATTTTAAAAAAATGAATTTTGTATTAGATTTGAGTAAGTGCTTTACCTGCAGTGATTTTGGTTAATGTGTGAAGTTGGATGGTGTATTTTTTTTATTTTCAGGGAGATATTTGATACGGGTTTTTGAAATCAAACCATTATTTATAAAAGACCCCGGACCTTTTGTGAGGTTCCGGGGATTTTTTGAGCTACTATACAGCTGTGTTTTGCCAGTAGTTTTAACGTCGAATAAATGATTCAAGAATATCGACAGTTAGATTAATTCCATATAGAAAAAACTATTCAGCAGCAAATACAACATTGTAAGTTTTAACGATACCATTGTAATCAAACTTCACAATGGCTTTTCCGGAAGTTGATTCTGCCTGTGTAACATTTATCTTAACATCGTCATAATCTGCTGATGCTGATACTTCCGGTACTTCATTGGTGTTGGATGGAATTGAAACGGTTGCTTCGTACAGGTCGTAACCAACAATTCCATTTGCATTTGTAGATCTTACCGGAGTTTCGGGTACCTCTATGGCTTCACCATTGACTTCGATGCTTACCGTAGGCGGTACCGGGCGTTTTAATTCATTCCCGTTTTTGCTAAAACCGAGACCCGCTAAATCGAAAAGCTCTTCCTGATTATCACTTTCCGCCACAAGGAAAATCGCGTGTTTTCTATCCAGATGATCAACAAATTCTGAAACATCTATAGTAAATTTGGTTGATTCTTTTGAAGAGTTTTCAGGAACGTTAATTTCTCCGATTTTTGTTCCGTTCCAGACTTCATTGTCCCAGGGACCGTCTAACCAAACATTAACTTTAAAAGATTTGTCAGTTTTGGGTGTCAGAAAAAGATTAAAGGCTGTTTCGTTTTCTTCTTTTGTGCCTTCAAAAGCTTTCAGTCCTTTTTTGTCTTCATCCAGTCCTCCGAAACCAAAATACTTATATCCTATAATGTTGCCATTTTTCACGTTGGCAATGGGCATGTGGTTGTCCCATATATCCCAAGAATCCTGCTGAACCCCTAAATCGGAAAGATAACATGCATAACCGGCAGAATAATACCGGTAAGGATCAAGACCATAAATATTGAAGCCTTCGGACGTTACTTCGGCTCCTTTATATTCATTTCCCTGATTGTCTTTTGCTGTCCAGATCTGATCTTCAGCAAAAGGATCAAAAGCTCTTATTCTGGCACCTCCGCCTTCAGCTACCGGCTTTTCGTCCCACTCAATGGTTACCGGTGCCACCATTGGCTGACGGGCATAACCAAAATTACGGGGAGGTCTGTGGTAAAAAGCATACCATTGTCCGTTGATCAACTCTATACTTCCATGTGTGTTATGACCTCCGT
>CAZQOV010000252.1:0-1964 GCA_964595055.1 uncultured Bacteroidaceae bacterium
AATATGAAAGGATCAGTTGGACCATCGCTCTTGGAGCCAGAATTACATTCTGCTTTATTGTGCGGTAAATCTTCGATTGACATAGGGGGTGGCTCTGTTTTAAACCAGCCATTCTGCTTAATTATCTCTTCAATATATTCATCTATGTCTTTCATTGTTCCCCTAGACTCGAAAGTTCTCAATATTTCAGCGTAATAACGGAAAGCAGCATAGTGAGCGTCCCTATATTGACTATGCTCTAAGCCAAATTCCTTTTCAGGAATTTCGCCCCAGTCCCGGGGGACAAAATGGAATTTAGAGGCCATCACCTTTACAAAATAGGCTTGGTCTTTGGGACCAAAACGCATTGTGCTAATCGGTTCAGAAGTACCATTTATATATTTATCATGAGCCACAGTGATTAAGGCATATTCTCCATTTGCATTAATTTTATAAATATCGCTTACTCTCAGACTCCGACCAGCATATTTTTCAAGTTTCATGAAATATGCTTTATAAGTCTGCTTCGACATAAAGAACACCTGCAAATATGAAAGTGGCTCTTGACCTTGTTCGAGAATATCATCTGGGGCTTCTTGTGGCCAGTAACTCATTGCTTTCTGGAATTCCTCACCGCTCATCAAAAGAGGAACAACTGGATGCACCGGAAATATGGTAAGTTCAACTCCCCCACCATAAAAAAACAGAGATTGATGATCCTCGATGAAATATTCACTAAGAGGCACGCGAAAATAGGCTGGTCCACTTTGCACAGAAACCGTAGAAGTAGTAGGCATTGTAAAAGCATCGGCAAATTGTGAAACCGATAAGGTATGGGTTATTGTATCGCTTTCTTCGTAATACTTGCAATACTCCTGGACGGCTGGTTTTTGCAGGATCAAGTAATAATGCCCTAGCCTCTGGAATCTGCCTAAATTGAGGCAGGTGAAAATAAGTATTGATATTGCGATGGCCATCAAGAATAGCAAAACTATGAATTCGCGCCACTTGCGCAGGATTAAATCTCTATAACGAAAGATTGGTAAATGTAAATAATTATCAGAACCTGGGGCTTTCTTTGCGCTTCTATTATCTTTTATATTCATATCGGTTGGTGTTCATATCTGGTTATTGAGCATCTGCTTCAGATTTAGCTTGATCCATGTATTTCTGAAGAACGCCGCTTCGATTGACGTCTTCATGAAACCAACGACGAGGCTCTCTGTATTTTAATATTTGACTCACGAAATTTACCACTGCTTTTTTTCTGCATTTGATTATCATTGCAATAAATGCATCTGAACTAGTTATTTCGTTAACATCTACATAGACTTGATCGCTGCCTGACATGGCTGAAATGTGAAATTGATTGCAAAGGTAATCACTCCCATAATAACTACTCCAATAATATATCAAACCAGATTGTTCTTTATTATCAGAATCATCGTTCTTGCAAGTACAAGTCCGCGCCTTTACCCGCGCGAAATAATATTTCCCACTATTTCTATCTATTCGATCTACTATTTTTGCGACTTTATTTGCTGAGTTGCTATGGCTGCCCGTATTAGTTCCACCACTAATAAGAACAGAAATCAGGTCTTCAAGCGAAGAACCAAGGTTCGACGCCGTGTCAGCCATAGCACCTATTGTTAATAATATTTGCACTTGATTTGCTGTTTCTGAAGGATCAATCGCATTTTTTGCGATAATTTCAACACCAATAATTTGTGTTTCAAGTAAATTGCTTTCTGAACATTCTGTAGTACTTCTATTTTCGCTCTCGTCCACATCTTCAGGCTTCAGTCCCAATGGGTCTATAGACCTTAATGGATTATTCCGAGAGATCGAATAAAGATGTATTCCTCCAAGATTTTTAATAGGGTCTCGGTTATAAGCAATGCCATAGTTGGAACTATAATATCTCATCCGATAATGATGCAAGCCGGATTCGGGGTCGAACCTTCTTCCGGTGAAGGTGTAGGGGT
>CAZQOV010000253.1:0-1896 GCA_964595055.1 uncultured Bacteroidaceae bacterium
GAAGGTTTTGTTCCGGAGCCATCTCGTATCTTCCATTGAGGGTATTGGGGAAGAAATATTCCGCCAGCCGGTTTTTGTCCTGTCCGGTGAAATCGACCTCGAAAATAGATTCTATTCCGCCTTCAATAATGAAAAGGTCTTCGTAGTTTTCCTGCAGCCCGAAATTCCTGCTGTTAATGATCCTTGTGGTAATATTCACCACGCTGTCCCACTGTTCCTGGTGCAAATACACTTTTGTACGAAGGGTTTCAATGGCATAATTGGTTGCTTTCACCGGTTCGGTATTGCTGAGGTTCCCTCTTGCAAATGAAAGATCCTCATGAATAAAACTGAAAATATCTTCTCTTGAAGCGAGAGGTTCATCCAGATTTTCAAGATTCCGGGTGGGTATCACTCTTAAGGGAATCTGCTCAAAAACTGCAAGCAGATTAAAATAGTGCAATGCCCTGAGGAAACGAAGTTCCGATTCAAATTCTGTTCTTTCTCCGGGTGTAAGCTCAATATCATTCAGTATTGTAATGATGGTATTTACCCGGTTGATGGCAGTGTAAATATCCGCCCAGATAGCTTCAATCAGGGCATTATCTTCGAGAATATTATTGTTGTTAACCTGTCCGTATTCAAGAATTGTACCTCCATTGTAGGCATTGTCTGCTGCAAGATCGGCCACATTGATATAGGTTCTTCCATAATAGCCTGAAAACTGCAGGGCATCATAACATCCATTGATACCATATACAATATCTTCTTTAGTGGTAAATGCCTGATCTGCAAGAAGGCTTCCTGTTGGCTCAATTCCGAGGTATTCCTCACAGGAACTTCCGAGAATAAGGAGGCCAGACATTAGAGCTATCAGTATTTTGTTCATCAAATTATATTTTGTATTCATAGATGCTTTCATTTTTAAAAGTTCATGGATATTCCAAGGCTTAATGATTTCGCCTGGGGATAGGTAAAGAAATCCGTCCCCAGCCGGGTGACATTCTGACCTGCATAATTCACTTCCGGATCCATGCCGGTGTAATCTGTAAGGGTCCATAAATTCTGTCCTACAATGTATATTTCCATTCTCGTAAGACTCAAACGATTGATTAAATTCTGAGGAAGGTTATAGGATAGCCTCAGGTTTTTGAGTTTTATATAGGAGCCATCTTCAACAAAACGTGAAGAATGACGGTTGTTTTCATTCCTGTCGCTATTGGTAGCCCGGGGTACAGGAGTTATATCCCCGGGTTCTCTCCATCTGTCCAGAACAGTAGCAAACTGGTTATCACTTCCTTTCATGCTTTCAAGGTAAACTCTTGTACCATTGAAAATATCATTACCATAGGAATACTGGAAAAAGACAGTAAACGAGAGGCCCTTCCATGAGAATTGATTGTTAAGACCACCTGTGAAAACCGGGTTAGGGTCGCCGATTTTTTTACGGTCTCTTGAATCAATAAAACCATTTTCGTCCACATCCTCGAAAACTATATCACCTGTAGAGGGATCAACACCGAGGGAATTCCAGCCGTAAAAGATCCCGATTGGTTCTCCGACTTCAAGGCGATTGCCTCCTCTTCCAATATCATCAACCGGCTGATCGTTATAAAGTTCAAGTACCTCGTTTTCATTAAAAGCGACATTCATTATAGTGCTCCAGGAGAAGTCTCCTGTGAAATTATCACTCTGAAGATTGATTTCCAGTCCTTTGTTCTGCAACCTGCCAATATTATCGGTTACACCCGAAAAGCCGGTGCTTGTTGGTAATGGTCTGTCAAGAAGAAGGTCGATTGTCTCTTTTTGGTATATATCAATATTCAGGTTCAGCCTGTTGGTAAAAAAGCCAACATCAAGACCGAAATTTGTCTGGGCTGTAGATTCTCATTTCAGACCCGGATTGGGGATCTGGCT
>CAZQOV010000254.1:0-1886 GCA_964595055.1 uncultured Bacteroidaceae bacterium
TTAAAACATTAACCAACATGTTGTTCAAGTTTTGTGTCGGCTATTTCCCACAAGGACTTAAATTGCCAACTTCCACCTGCTAATTGCCAATTGAATTAGGTCCTTACAACTAAAAGGTATGAAATTTGTTTCTGTCTTAAGGATTATTTAACTCGCAATCTTTATATTGCTGAATATCTAATTACTAAGCAAAATGAGAAATCACAGACACATCATCGGATTACTTGCCATCATCCTGATTCTGCCATTTTTGTCAGGTTGCGGATACAACCGCCTTGTTGAGCAGGATGAAATGATTGCACAACAATGGGCACAGGTAGAAAATGCCTATCAGCGAAGAGCTGACCTGATCCCAAACCTGGTAAATACAGTTAAGGCTTATGCGGATTTTGAGCAGGAAACCCTTACCCAGGTAATTGAAGCCCGTTCAAAAGCTACATCAATTAATCTTAATCCTGAGAATCTCAGTCCTGAAGCCATTAACAGGTTTGAAGCGGCCCAGGGAGAACTTTCCTCAGCACTCTCAAGATTGCTTGTCACTGTTGAGCGTTATCCCGACCTGAAGGCAAATCAAAATTTTTTGGAGTTACAGGCACAATTGGAAGGTACCGAAAACCGTATTAGTTTTGAAAGAAAAAAGTTTAATGATGCGGTCGGAACCTATAACACATCGGTCAGAAGATTTCCCAGGAATATCATGGCTGCCATTTTCGGCTTTGACCGCAAAGGCTATTTTGAGGCATCAGAGGGTGCAGAAGAAGCTCCCCAGGTGGAGTTTTAGGAATCTTTTTTGTAACGATAAGAGTATTGTCTGCATTGAGATCCGGCAGGGATGTTATCGTATCCGGATAAAAGCAGAGGTAATTACAGTCACAATAAGTTTTCAAAAAAAGGGCGTAGAAAAATCGGGTAACCCGTTTTCCCCGGCCCTAACTTTGAAGTAAAATAAAGCAACCGATAAGGATTATAAAGCAATCATTATATGACACCAGACAAGTTTTTCACAGATCAAGAACAAAGAGATATAAAAACCGCAATTAAGGAAGCTGAACTGAATACTTCAGGTGAGATCAGGGTACATATTGAAAAAGACCTTAAAGGAGACCCCCTGGATCGGGCAGCATATCTTTTTGAACGTATGAAAATTCATAAAACCCGCGAAAGAAACGGAATTCTTTTTTATCTTGCCACAGAAAGTAAAAAGTTCGCCATCCTGGGTGATGCCGGCATTAATGAGAAAGTACCGGAAAACTTTTGGGTTAACATAAAGAATCAAATGTCTGAATATTTTAAACAGGGTGATTTTACGTTAGGTCTTACTACCGGTATCGTTCTGACCGGTGAGCAATTAAAAAAACACTTCCCTTACAAAAAGGATGATGTTAATGAATTATCGGATGAACTATCATTTGGTAAAAACTAATCGGATGAAAAGATTTAATTTCCTTACGTTTCTTCTCCTGAGCTTCATGTTGACAATTACCGCTCAATCTCAGCGTAATTTTCCGGAGGATTTCACTCCTCAGGCCTGGGTGAATGACTATGCAGATATGCTTTCTGAAAATGAAGAAAGGTATCTGAACCGTAAATTATCCCTGTATGAGGATACCACCAGTACCCAGATCTTTATTGTTACCCTGAAGCTCGATATGCATGATGATATGCCTATCGAAATGATGGGCGCTACCATTGGGGAAGAATGGAATGTAGGGCAAAAAGATTCGGATAATGGCATGATTATCCTGATCTATCCGGAGGAAAGGAAAGTAACGATTCAGACGGGTTACGGACTGGAGCAATACATTCCTGATGCCATTGCGAAACGGATAATCGAAAGAGAGATCAAACCCTCATTCAGGGAGAATAACTATGCACAGGGGCTGGAT
>CAZQOV010000255.1:0-1881 GCA_964595055.1 uncultured Bacteroidaceae bacterium
TGAAGAAGTTTTAAAGGAAAATTAATATGGCAAAACAACCATCAATTGAACAAGATGGAGTTATCACGGAAGCACTGTCGAATGCAATGTTCCGGGTTGAGCTTGAAAATGGGCATGTAATTACCGCGCATATCTCGGGAAAAATGAGAATGCATTATATAAAACTTTTGCCAGGCGATAGGGTCAAAGTGGAAATGTCGCCATATGATTTAACAAAAGGTAGAATTTCATTCAGATATAAATAAGGAAAATAATGAAAGTTAAGGCATCTGTTAAAAAGCGCAGCGCAAACTGCAAAATCGTTCGAAGAAAAGGACGCTTATATGTGATCAATAAAAAGAATCCTAAGTTTAAACAGCGTCAGGGTTAATAATTCGATAATGTTAAATATTAGATATTACTATGGCTAGAATTGTTGGCGTAGATTTGCCAAAAAACAAACGAGGAGAAGTAGGATTAACCTACATATACGGAATTGGTATAAGTTCAGCAAAAACTATTCTTGATAGGGCTGGAGTCGATCCCAATATCAAGGTAAGTGAATGGACCGATGATCAAATATCAAAAATCCGTAAAGTTGTCAATGAGGAATTTAAAGTGGAAGGAGAACTCCGATCTTCCGTTCAGATGAATATCAAGCGCCTCATGGATATTGGGTCATATCGTGGCATACGTCATCGTATCGGCCTGCCTGTAAGAGGACAAAGTACAAAGAATAACGCCCGGACCCGCAAGGGAAGAAAGAAAACTGTGGCAAATAAAAAGAAAGCAACTAAATAAGATTTTTTTAAGATGGCAAAAAAGACAGGATCGTCAAAGAAAAAGGTTGTTAATGTTGAACCAACGGGGCAGGCACACATCCATGCTTCATTTAACAATATTATTATCTCCATGACCAATAACAGTGGTCAGGTGATTTCCTGGGCTTCTTCCGGAAAGATGGGATTCAGAGGTTCAAAAAAGAATACCCCTTATGCTGCCCAAATGGCTGCCCAGGATTGTGCCAAAATTGCGTATGATCTCGGACTGAGAAAAGTAAAGGTCTTTGTAAAAGGACCCGGATCAGGAAGAGAATCAGCAATCAGGACGATAAGCTCAACCGGTATTGAGGTTACAGAAATCGTAGATGTAACTCCTTTGCCCCATAATGGCTGTCGTCCGGCAAAAAGAAGACGGGTTTAATTAGCAAACGGTAAAATTATTATATAAATGGCGAGATATAGAGGACCAAGAACAAAAATTGCCAGAAAATTTGGCGAACCCATATTTGGAACGGATAAATCATTCGAAAAGAAAAATTATCCCCCGGGAGAACACGGTGTGAATAAAAGAAGAAGAAAATCTTCGGAATACGGGCTTCAGCTTCAGGAAAAACAAAAAGCCAAATATACCTATGGTGTTCTGGAGAGGCAATTCCGTAAACTATTTGAAAAGGCATCGGCAAGTAAAGGAGTTACCGGTGAAGCCTTGCTGCAACTTCTTGAATCCAGACTGGATAATGTTGTTTACCGGCTTGGGGTTTCTCCCAGTCGTGCAGGAGCCCGTCAGCTGGTTTCTCACAGGCATATTACGGTGAATGGAGAGGTTGTTAATATTCCTTCTTTTATCCTTAAACCCGGCGATATCATAGGCATCAGAGAAAGATCGAAATCTTTACCTGCCATTACCGATTCGCTGGAATCCAATCGATCAGGAGCTTTTGCATGGCTGGAATGGGATAACACACAAATGGCCGGGAAATTTTTAAATGTTCCCGAAAGAGAAGAGATTCCTGAAACCATCAAGGAACAACTTATTGTAGAATTGTATTCAAAATAAAATAACGAACAAATTTATGGCAATTTTAGCTTTTCAAAAACCGGATAAGGTTATTATGCTCGA
>CAZQOV010000256.1:0-1845 GCA_964595055.1 uncultured Bacteroidaceae bacterium
GGTTGCCGGGATACTTGTAGCTGTACTCTTATTCCTTATGAACCTTGAATGCAGGAAGGGACAACTGATAACACTCACGACACGGGGCATCCCTCATAAAAAGATCCGGTATATTATACTCAGTGAAGGATTAATAATAGCCATTCCCGGCGCTCTTTTTGGACTGCTGCTGGCAATCCTGTATAACGAGGCAGTATTTTCAGCCCTGAACGGAATATGGCAGGATATAGTTCGAACCGAAATGCTCACGGTTCATATAAGTATAGTAACCCTTCTTGAAGGCTTTTTTGCAAGCATAATAATAGCATTTGCAGCTATCTATCTGCCTCTGAACAGATTCCTGAACAAGAATCTCAAAAAGATCAAAGTTGAAAAAATTACATCAGGAAGCAGTAAGAATAAAAGGATCTACAGACTGGTTTTCCTGTTCACAGGGATTTTTGCAATTATTTTGACAGGACGTGAAATATTCATTGGAAAAGGAGAAAATGCCTCAATTTTTTTTCTTGCCGGAGGACTTTTACTTATTTCAGGCATATCATTTTTCAGGTTTTATCTTATTCGTTTGAGTGAAAGATCTTATGAGACATTTCATTCTGCCCGCTTAAGTCTGAAAAATGCACTCCGGAATACCGGAAGAAGCATGACCATAGTTATCCTTTTTTCCCTTGCCACCTTCCTGGTGATCTCCACCGGCAGCAATCGTAAAGATCTTTTTATCAATGCCGAAGACCCCTCCAGCGGTACAGGCGGATTTCTTTTTTATGCTGAATCCAGTGTTCCTGTTCTTCAAAACCTGAACCAGCCGGATGAAAGATTTGAATTTGGGTTGAGTGAAGCTTATGATATTCTTCAGTTCAGAAAAGCAGAAGGTGATGATGCCAGCTGCCTAAATCTGAACAGAATTCAGAATCCTGAAATTATCAGTATCAATCCTGAACGACTCGAAGGACGATTCAGTTTCCAAACCCGCACTAATTACCTCGATGAAGAGAAGCCCTGGTCAACCCTCGACAAAGATATGCCGGGAAATCTCATCCCCGCCATTGCAGATGAAACCGTAATTAAATGGGGGCTTGGCAAAAAGGTAGGCGATTCTCTGCATTATAACAATTCCATGGGAGAACCCATGAAACTATTATTGGTGGGAGGACTGGCACCCACAATTTTCCAGGGGAAAGTAATTATTTCCAATAAAAATTTCCTGGAAAACTTCCCTGAAAGCAGCGGAACATCAGCATTCCTTATTGAAGGGCAGCCCGGCGACAGTGCAGTAATTTACAGTGAAATCAACCGGGGGTTGCGGGATTATGGAATGGAAATAGAACTCAGCGCCAGGCGACTGGCAAAATTCAACTCCGTAACCAACACTTATCTTTCCATTTTCCTGGTAATGGGGGCACTTGGTCTTTTACTGGGTACAATTGGATTGGGAATCGTTCTTTTCAGAAGTATTCTTGAACGTAAAAATGAGATTGCCCTGATGAAAGCAGTAGGGTTCAACAAAAAACTTATCCGGAATATTATAAGCCGTGAATACAACTATCTTCTCATTTCCGGCATAGGGATTGGATTTATTACCGCGGTAATCGCCACTTTACCTTCAATACTCAGTCCAAATACAGGCATCTCCTTCCCCACTCTTATTATTCTTTTAATTATCCTATTCCTGAACGGCTGGTTCTGGACATTCCTGATGACATCCCTGGCTTTGAGGAACAGAAAGATATATGAGGCTTTACGGAATGAGTAGAGTTTTTGGTTTAACCGGGATGGAATAAACCCTGAAAGGCATACGCGTCAACTTAAGGTTACAATTGTGCATACAACTGCCTCCGGCACCAG
>CAZQOV010000257.1:0-1838 GCA_964595055.1 uncultured Bacteroidaceae bacterium
GTGTTGGCGCGAAATCCACGAAGCCTACAGGGTCATCAACTACTCTCCCGGCAGGAATTTCACGGGGATAGCTGATAGCCAGAGGAACATGGATGCCATATTCATAGGCATTGGCCTTGGCTCTCGGAAAGGCCATTCCATTATCACTTGTAACAATCACTATGGTATTATCTAATTCACCGATTGAATCCAGGTAATTCAGCATTTTGGCAAGGTGAAGGTCAAACCATTCTACTTCTACAGCGTAATCAAGTAAATCGCCTCGTATGATGTCATTATCGGGTAAAAAATCCGGAACACTGACATCTGACAGTTTTTTGCCCTGTTTCTTCCAGGAACCCTTTTCAAAAGCCCTGTGAGGTTCCGTAGATCCATACCAGAAATAGAAAGGCTGTCCTTCCTCTCTCTCCGACATAAAATACTCAAAGTTTTCGAAGTAATTATTATTATTAATCTTATTGCCGGGTACTACTGTTTCATAAGCTTCTTCATCATATTCATATTTACCATATTTCTTACCTGCTGCATCTTCTTTTCGAAGTACCGCACCATCTCTACTCTCTCCGTATCTGAAAGGACTGACGCCTTTCGCGGTGACACCGGCATGATAACCGGCTTTTTCAAACATATCAACCATGGGTACATATTTTGCCATCCATCCGGCCGCGTGCTGACCGCTTTGCTCATTCTGCCAGTGATGACGGCCCGTTACCAGTCCACTTCTGGAAGGGGCACAGCCAGGAGAGGCTGCCATACAATTTGTAAAGTAAATACCATTTTCCGCAATTCTGTCAAATGCTGGCGTATTAATAAATTCACATCCGGCAAAACTTGTATGGGGATAAGATTGGTCGTCGCTAATGGCTATAAGAATATTTGGAGGATCCTGATATTTGGAATTCTTCTGATCTGAATGGCATGAAAAAATTACAAGAGAAGATATTCCAACGAGAAGATGAGCACTGTATTTTGATTTCATGAGAAAAAAAGTTTTAAGATGAATTAGAAGTTTAGGCTTTAAAATGGCATGAAATTAAGAAAAATGTTGGATATATGCAGAAATGTTTTTTGAGTGGGGAGGTTGTGTGTCTTGTCCTCCTACACTAAAGCTCCGGAGGACGAGGAAAGCTGGAAGGGGGCGACCATGGACGATGGACCATGGAAGGTGAGTGGGATTTTGAGTGCAGATCGTTATTAAGTGACTTGAGCGACCGTGGAGATCTCACGCCTCTCACGTTTCTCACGATGAATTGGACTTATTAGAATAGTCTTTCTACGTTCCCAATAAGAGTTCATTAAAGAAACCAAACTACTCCTATTGCATCGCGAAGCTCTAACGGCTCTGCCACAGGCGGAGACTCTAACGTTCACCTCCCCCCAGGTGAACTCTAACGCCCGTTCCCGGCGGGCTCTAACTGAAGAAGAAGCTGGAAACTATCCTCCTTCGCTTCGGAGGACGCAGTGCGGGAAAAAATTTCGCGGAGTCCTGAAAATATATATTTTAGTAATTTAATATTATGAAGAGATTAAAATAAATACCATTATCATGATTAAAAGTATCTTATTCGGATTAATTCTCCTCGGAAGTCTGAATCTGCATGCCCAGGTTAGTTTATCAGGAGAACTGAAAAAATGGCATAAAGTAACACTGGACTTTGAAGGACCGGAAGTTTCGGAACAGGATGAATATAATCCTTTTCTGAATTATCGGCTGGATGTAACATTTACACATAAGAAAACAGGAAAAAGCTATAAGGTTCCCGGTTTTTTTGCAGCTGACGGAAATGCTGCAAATACTTCTGCAGAAAGCGGAAATTTATGGAGGGTCAATTTTAATC
>CAZQOV010000258.1:0-1782 GCA_964595055.1 uncultured Bacteroidaceae bacterium
GATCCGATTGGGTACTCAGGTGGTCTAAATGAATACCAATATTGTGGCGGTAACCCAGGTTTATTTGTTGATGCTTTTGGACTCTTGCATGCGAATATTAACTATCCTAATGTTAATGGCCATTCATCCGTTTATATCTATAATGACACAGGAAAAACCCACTGTTTGTATATTGATGGAAAAATAAAGATCGAAGGAAATCATAGCGGCGAGTATTCTTTTGACTATAATGAGCTTAAAAGGGGGCATGGTGCAAAAGGAATTGTCAAACTTGAATATGATTATGGATCGGAAATCCTAAAATCGAATTATATGGCAAAGCGAAATAAATGGCATAAGAGAAAAGCACGTTTAGGTTTTATATTAGCTGAGAATTATGGACTATCGGCAAATTGGGTTGAAGCGGCAGGCGAATATTTGAGATATTATACTAATGGTGGTATATCTTGGAATTCTCGATCTTGTGTATGGAATTCACCGCTAAGAGTAGGTTTGGGTTTTACTAAAAAAATGGGTGTGACACAAAAAGTGGGTACCATACGTAAAGTTGAAACACCTTGGGGAAACACAAGCAGTTCAGAGATGAGTGTTTATGATGATCCTCCCACCATTTCCACACCAGGACACATCCCGGCCAGGCTGACACATATGGATGTACGTTCTTCAGTTCCAATCGCTGGAAAATGGTTTGTCTTTGATCACCTAAAGGATACAGGTTCTATCAAAGTATTTGCCAGTGTAACTACTGATGAACCAGGAACGGTTGCTGTTGACTTTGGGACTCTTGCAAGTTTTAAATTAGGTATACCAGGAATGCCCGCTGCTCACGATTAAATATACAACTAACATAATAAGATAAGAAAGGGATGTTGATGCGCTATTGCACTCTGATCATTGTTATCACTCTCATCTTGGCAGGCTGTAAGGATACATCTTTTTACCAGCATACGCAGGAGGTTAATAGTTTAGATGATTATCTGGAATACACTGAGAAAGTACATGATTATTGCAGCAAACGCACTTCTTGGACCACGGTGGAATTTAGAAACAGCATAAAGAAAGCGGTTGAGGTTGCCAAACTGTTAGATGATGCCAAAGAAAAAACGATTCCGAAATATGATCCTGACCTTCCGGCATTAACACTCGATTATTATCCTCCTCAACTGGATTATGAAGTCATGGAACTTTCATTTGATTATGGTGGTACAGGAAATACCCATGTTTTTCTGAACCGGCGTGGAGATATAATTGCGTGCATTTCGGGTATAAAAATATGGCGGCATGAAATCAGAAATAATTCGCAAGGTTCTATAGAAGAGTATTATAATCCATATTCACCAAGATCTGGAGTGATACAATTTGCTTTCGAACGCGATTGGAATAGGATTGAGATATTTTCTATCTCGCCGGAAAAAGCCACCAAGGAATGTACTATTAAATGGAAAGATAAAAATTATGCAGCTATCGAACATCTTCTTGTATGGGAAAAGGTAAAGGATTATGGAGGAAATACTTTTCAGCCAATACTTATAACCCCTGACTATTCAGATATTAGCAAAGCAGTTATCATTCAGTGGGATAAGAGGGAAGCCGAATTCAAGGTATTGAATCGGGAGCATAGCCCCGAAGGTCTTAAGGTGATAAATAAATGAAGGCGGGTCAATCAGGGGACATCATGCCTATTATATGATCAATCAGGGGACACCATACCTATTAAATGCTGCCAGTTACTGGACGCTGAAGCGGGCCCTGGCGAACGGGATTGTGCTTGACTTGCGGGAC
>CAZQOV010000259.1:0-1778 GCA_964595055.1 uncultured Bacteroidaceae bacterium
AGGCTCAAGCCGGAGATCTGTCCTTTTGTTTTTCTTCTCTTTTTGTACTTTATTTCTTGCTTTCTGGCCTTCAGGTGAGTACTAAAGTTGAATTTTTATCTTCCAGGCCTAGGCACAGGGATTTTCATCCTTGAGCGCATCCGGCATGTAGATGCTCATCTTACCCCATTTTTCTTCTTCATGGCTCCATTCCAGCGGGGTGTCGGTACCAGGCATAGTAACTACCGGATTTTCCCCGGCCGGGAATACGGATTCCAGCTTTAGCTCTTCGGAGGGCCATTCTGTGCATATAGCGTATACGTATTTCCCATCTTTGCTTTTGGTGAACCGGACATTATTTCTTTCCCTGGGTACCAGCCACGGTCTGGATCCATAAATGGCTTCTCCGTTAACCTTCAGCCATTTGCCTATTTCTTTTAATCTTCTTTCCTGTACCGCAGGCAAGGCCCCTTTTCCGTCTAGGTTGACAATCAGCAGAAGATTCCCGTTTTCACTTACAATCCGAATAAACATTTCAATAAACTCTTCTACTGTGATAACACTTTCCTCAGTATCTTGCCAGTTGTATCCGAAGGACTGACTGATTCCCCTGTTTTCTTCCCATTTATGAACTACCTTAGATTGCGCCGATTCAAGGGAGTGATACTCACTGGTGAAAAAATCCCCTACTTTATGACGAAGGCTTCTGCCGATTCGGTCGTTGGAAGCTACCTCTTTACGTCCGGCAGCGTTGTTGTAAAAATAGCTGATCAGTTCCGGGGTTTTCATTTCTTCCACATCTGTAAACCACTCTCCGTCCATCCAGAGAATATCCGGATCATACATGTCGATAAACTCTTTACCCTGAGGAATGATATAATCTTCGAAGAAATTCTCCACAGGTTCTTTCCCGCTTAGCATCCCTTTGTATTCGTCTTCATTGTAAGGCTTTGTTCTGACAGGTGGATTACCGAAACCCCATAGACGGATTTTGGTTACCTCCCCATTCTCCAGAATGGGATACTCCCATTCTTCGGTAGAAAAATAAAAACCGAATTTCATGTCTTTCTCCCTGCAAGCCTCCACCAGGGGTTTTATGAGATCTCTTCCGGGGCTCATATCAACAGCATCGCGCCGGGTATACGAACTGGGCCAAAGGCAATAGCCATCGTGATGTTTACAGAAGGGGATTACATATTTCATTCCGGCATCCTCAGCAATTTGCACCAGACCTTCAGGATCGTAATTTTCTGCAGTAAAAAGCGGGATAAAGTCGTCACGCTCAAAATCCTCTCCCCATGTTTTGTTATGATAATCAATCCATTCCTCTGTTTCATACATTCTCTTGAGGTACCAGTCGGGATAGATGGCCCGGTCTTCATCTACCTTCGGTCCCCAACCTGCCACAGAGAATAAACCCCAATCGATGAACATCCCGAATTTTGCATCATGAAACCATTCGGGGACTTCATGCTGGCGGATGGAGGCAAGGGTGGGTTCATAATTTTTTGGGCTTTGAGTTTGCTGTGGTTGGTTCGGATTGCAGGTCATCAACAGGCTCGTCATTAGCATTGCGAGGATTTTGATTGTTTTCATAACGGCTAAATTTTATTTTTTACTGATTATGAGGCAATGTATACACATGACATTGTTTTTACGGTTGTTGGAAGTTGATTCTAAACGTCATTCTGCAAGCGCTTAAGGATATGAGATTTTATTCAGACACTAAAGATAATGGGTTAATTGATTTTTTTGGAGGCTTTTTTCCTTTTTTGTTCAAATTTTTTTCTCATATCCTT
>CAZQOV010000260.1:0-1737 GCA_964595055.1 uncultured Bacteroidaceae bacterium
AAGCAGTAACAGTTGCTACCAGATTAAAAGATACAGTCAAAAAAATAAATGATATAATTAATCAACCAGGGATATTTATTAAAGATTCTTTTTTTGCGAAGTCCATAGGTTTCAACCGAGCAAACAAAAATGCCTTCCATCGGTAGCTTTGCATTTACTGCCTCAATAAACTTATTGATCCTCCGGATATTGTTAACCTTTTTCAGGTTAACAATGAAACTGTAGGTATTATCCGGTTGATTATCCACATTAAATTGAGTGGTGGTGGACAGCACAAGTGCCTTCCCACTACAAAACTTAATATGCTTGCTAATGAAACTATAAGCTTCCTTTCCGGCTTCCTGAATAATCAGGTTCTTCATTTTATTGGCTCCTTAATAAATTCAAAAGTAATAGATTTGTCACTCATCTGCAATTATCCGCGGTATATTCTTTTGAAAGCAACTATTTTATATATTTGTTTAACAAGCTGCCAAAAAAAAGAACGGAATGAACAAGAGCCAGAACTTTCAGCACAAAACAGGAGTCGTTCACGGGCGCTTCCAACCTTTTCATAATGACCCCCTTCGTTTTATACTTGAAGGCTTTAATAAAGTTGATATGATGTATGTTGGCATTACCAATCCTGATCCCAGCCTTACGGCAGAGGATGTTTCCGATGTTAACCGTTCAAAGGACATATCCAACCCCTGTACGTATTATGAACGAAAGGACATGATTGTGAATTCACTGCTTGAGAACAACATTGAAAGGAGCAGGTTCATGGTTGTTCCTTTTCCCATAAATTTTCCACATCTTTGGAAGTATTATGTGCCTGAAGATGCAATTTATTTTTTAACGATTTATGATGAGTGGGGCGAGGAGAAATATCAGAAACTTATCAGTAAGGCTTTGAAAGTAGATGTACTCTGGCGCAAACCGGAGGCTGAAAAAGGAATAACGGCTTCCGAAATACGCCACAAAATAGCCCTGAACGAGGAATGGAAGCATTTGGTTCCTGCAGCCACCGCGAGATCGATTGAGAAATTTGGCATTGATAAAAGAATAAAAAATCTATACACCGGGTAGAACTGTCTCCTGCCTTAACTTAATTTATTCTTACTTCTTCCGGCCTGTTAATCCCCTATTGTGTTAATGTTTTGTTAATTGTCTTATAGCCTGTGTTTTACGACGTATATTTACTTCTTTTTTCAGGTATATAAACCAGTATTAACTTTAAAATCAATCTTATGAGAAAGCAATATTTAGTATTTAGTATGTTAATTTTCGCCTTATTGGCAGGCTGTGAGAAAGAGCCTCAAACCGCTGTTACTCCTGCAAGGGAGCAGGACCAGTCAAAATCTGCCTCCGGAGATCCCTGTTATGAAGAATCCTATACCATTTATGGAGGGCAAACGATTGAAGTAGGAACTTTATATATTTCCAATGAGGAGGATAAGCTTTATGTGACTTACGATTTAACGGGCACTGACTGGTATCTGACAGAAACGCATTTGTATGTCGGACCTTATGAGGATATGCCTTTGAACGGCGGAGGTAATCCGAAAATCGGCAAATTCCCTTACAGTGGAACACATAATTCTTTACAGGAGTACACTTATACACTGGATTTGGAGGATTTTGATGAATGTTTTACTGTTGCAGCACATGCTGTTGTTGTTGAATTAGATGAAAACGGCAACCAAATCGGTGAAGAAACTGCCTGGGCCGACGGAGGAACAGAATTCCCCGGGAAAC
>CAZQOV010000261.1:0-1726 GCA_964595055.1 uncultured Bacteroidaceae bacterium
AGCGGAGCAAAGCCGGGCGTTTTGTCGGGCCCACGCGCCGTGCTAAAAAACGGTATTTACTGTGCCACAAAACTATAAACAATCTTCCCCCTGTGGCTCGATGGCGCATTAAAATCAGCCCTGAACTTTGTTCGCAAAGCAAATTTTTCCGCCACTTCAGAAAGGCATTCAGGATCTCCAGTTGCTTCAATAACATTTGCCTTTGCGGAGGTAACATCGCCGGAATTACTCACTTCAATATTTACCTCAACTACACCGAAACCATGGCATTTATAAACGGGGACAGGCAGTTTATAGCTTTTCCGTTGCAGTGGGGCTTCAATAAATTCATAGGTGATATTTGTGGGTCCTGAATATTCCTTTTCTTCTTCTTTAATTTCCGGAGTGGGTTCAACCGGAACAATGTCTTCCTGGTCAAGTATATTTTGAAGCTCTTCCTGTTGCTTAAGCCATTCTTCAGAACGCTCATTTTCCAGCTCTTTCATCAGATCTTCAACATACTTTTCAGTACTGATCTCTTCCTCAAGCTTATTTATATTCACTGCACGGTTGCTCTGACGCAATTGTTGATCAAGTAATCTTGACAGCATCTCCTCCCTGGTCTCCTGAGGCTCCTCTTCCGGAAATTCCCTGGTTTGCTCTTCTGTAAAATCAAGAATTAAATCAAGTTCTGATACCTCTTTTTTCAGAGATTGAATGTCCATAAGAAGAAAGCTTATAAACAGAATAAGATGAAAAGCCACTGTTCCCAGTATCCCAACTTTATGATCACTTATAAACTGCTTCAGGGAGAATTGTCTTCCCCCGATCCCTTCATATATTTCCTCTGACCTTTTCATTTTGAACAAAAATAATACGAATAGAGGACTATTTTAGTATTCTGTTCCCTGAAAGGATTAAAAAGAGATTATTTTAATGTGCGGAAATTGATTTTCAGCCTAAGTTTAATTTACTCCCGCAATTTTATTTGCCAGTGAAGCTATGGCATCTGTATCCTGATCAAGCATGCATTTAAAATGCTTTTTCGGACAACGTGAATATCCAATCTTAGAACAAGGTCTGCAGGAAAGGCCCTTAACTTCAAATATTTTTGATTCGCTGCCCGGAAAATACGGATACATCCCAAATTCCGGAATGGTATTTCCCCATATCGAAATAATATTTTTCTTAAAAGCTGCGGCAATGTGCATTAATCCGGTATCATGACTTATCACAACCTCAGATTCTTTCACAAGGCAGGCAGATTGATTTAGACTAAGCTTACCACACAGATTGATAATTCTACCATGTGAAGAAAGCTTTATTACTTCTTCAGCTGCTTCACTATCACCGGATCCACCAAGGATCACTACCGGTAATTTCAGTTTATCACAAATATCCGCAAGTTTATCCGGAGGAGCTTTTTTCGTATTATGCATAGCTCCTGCAACAATTGATATAAATTTACCGGGGATTTTCTTATTAATTTCCGCAGGCAGTTTACAATCTTCTTCAGATAAAAAATAATCAAGTCCCTCCCTGTCGTTTTCGATGTCAAAAAATGACAGTGTTTCCACGTAACGGTCAACTATATGCTTATCGGGCAACTTATTAACTTTCAGATTCACGATGAGCCACTTCTGCCAGTTTATTTTATTGAATGAAAATGATGGTAATCGGAGTTTTCTTTTAAGAATACCTGAACGCAGGTTATTATGCAGGTCAATTACATGATCAAAGTTTTCTT
>CAZQOV010000262.1:0-1691 GCA_964595055.1 uncultured Bacteroidaceae bacterium
TGGAAGCCAGGTATCCGAATGACATATTGTTATCTTAAGTTAACGCGTATGCCCGCAGGGGACATAAAAAATCCCGGCATTGCTGCCGGGACACTAGATGAACTTCCGTACAAAAAATCGCCAAAAGTCCTCTTTTCGCAAAAGTAAAATTATGAAAAAAAATAAAAAAATACTTGTATTTTAACATAGTATCTTCAGCGTAGGCGCATGTTGACGGCTCGCAGGCGGGCCTGAGCGAAGTCGAAGGGTCGGGTTGGGAGAAGTTTCTGATTAGTTATCAGCTGCCAACGAGAGACGCTAACTTTTTCATGAGCTTTAATAATTATTTATAACTTTCTTCACTTCACTTTAAACCATTTTACCGATTTTCTTATCTTTATATTAAGAAAAAACAATAACCCATAAATGAAGCTCATTATTGTAAGACATGCAGAAACGGTAGAAAATTCCCAGGGAATAATACAGGGACACAGACCCGGAAAACTCTCAACTCAGGGACTGGAGCAGGCAAAAAGGCTGGCACAGGCATTAAGGTCTGAGCGAATACGCAATATTTATTCCAGTGATCTTGCAAGAGCTGTCGATACAACAGCAGAGATCATTAAATATCATCCCGGCGTACCGGTCCGTTATCTTGAATTGATGAGGGAAAGGAACCTTGGAGAACTGGAAGGTAAGAAGAAAGAAGAATTAAGGTATCCTCAAAACGAAAAAAAGCCTCTGGTGTTACAGACAAAAGAAGGTGAATCTGTTGAAGATCTTTTCCTGCGTGCAGAGAAAATTATTGAATTAATGATCTCGGCTCATCCTGATGATACGGTGCTTCTTGTTTTACACGGGGGTACCGGTAAAGCTTTAATCTCAATCCTTGAAAGTTCCGGTCACAATGGTTATGCAAGCCTGCCCCGCTTAAGCAATGCCAGCATAAGTATATACAAAGTTTTCGAGGATGGTAAAAGTGAGAAAATTATTTTTAATAGTGGCGAACATTTAAATTGAAAAAATCAGTTGTTTCAACGGAGTTGCAGCTCAGAAGACTTAAAAATATTATAGGCTCTCCTTATTTTTTGTTATTTTTGCCATAGTCAAAAAATCTATGGATCACACCGCCTCAAAAAAGATTCTATTGTTTGGCGCTGGCCGGATTGGAAGATCCTTCATCGCACAATTATTTCATAATGCGGGATATAAACTCACATTTGTGGATGCTGACGAAAATCTCGTCAACCTTCTGAACGAGAAAAAATCCTACCGTATCATCATAAGGGATAAGAGTAATAAGGTCATTAAAATCAAAGACTTTAAGGCCATTTCTACAAGAGATACTGAAGGGATTGTAAAAGAAGTGGTAGGGGCAGATATTTGCTCGGTTTCTGTGGGCCTCAATGGTTTTGAAAAAGTAGCTGATCCACTTGCCGCCGGTATTGATTCCCGTTACAAAAAGTACCCCCATTCACCACTGGATATTATCCTCGCTGAAAATTTAAGAAATGCTTCAGGTATTATGCGCCGGGCACTTATTAATCGT
The DNA here is from genome assembly GCA_964595055.1 of uncultured Bacteroidaceae bacterium. Taxonomy (GTDB): domain Bacteria; phylum Bacteroidota; class Bacteroidia; order Bacteroidales; genus CAYRTD01. The sequence goes on from CAZQOV010000262.1 coordinate 1,529, forward strand.
TTACCCGAAAACTTTCCTGTTGATAAATATATTGGATTGGTTGAAACAAGCATAGGGAAAATGGTTCCGTTAATGACCAAAGAGGACCTCCAAATTGATCCTTTGCAGATTTTTGCCGAATCTTACAATATGCTCATCGTCGATAAAAAAGCGTTTAAAAATC
>CAZQOV010000263.1:0-1680 GCA_964595055.1 uncultured Bacteroidaceae bacterium
TAGCTCAGTTGGTAGAGCAACGGACTGAAAATCCGTGTGTCCCTGGTTCGATTCCAGGTGGTACCACAGGTTGGTTTTTGATTGGGCTAACCTTCATAGTGAAAAGGAAATTTTTCGAAGTTGTTTGGATTGTTTCCAAAATAGAAAAGGGTTATTGATTGATTGGGTTTTTGGTTATTTTTGCACCAATTGAAAAAAGTAAAAATAGCAAAGGGTACCATAGCTCAGTTGGTAGAGCAACGGACTGAAAATCCGTGTGTCCCTGGTTCGATTCCAGGTGGTACCACAAATAGACCGGTATAATAGCCGGTCTTTTTTTTCCGAAAACTTATTTTAAACAAGCTGCCGGTCCCGTGGTGGTTATGCAGGATTGAAGGTCAGGGTTTTTAATGATCTGAATTATTTAAGGGAAGCGGTATCAAAATTAGTCATCCAATCTTTTAATTCTACCATCTCATCCTCATCATTAATTGTGAAAGCCTGAATGTCAAACATCCATTCCCGGATGGCCAGGTTGCTCTCGTAATCGGTAAAAAGGGATTCGTCCAGCATCCAGTTTTCTATCTTTACCATTTGTTCGTAATCGGTAAAAAGAGCCTCGTCCAGCATCCAGTCTTCAATAGTAATCAAAGGTTCTACATCCTGGTCAAAGCTGGTCATCCATTCTTCCTGATCCATTCTTTCAGATTCGGTGTCAAATGCATCAATGTCTAACATCCAGTCTTCTACTTCTATGGTATTTTCTTCGATGTTATTTAAAGAAGAAATAAATTCATTTGACGGTGATGCAGCATTCAGGTTGATGGTTAATGCAATTGTGATCAGTGTAAAAATAGCTGAAGTTTTCATATCTGGTTCCTCCTGTTTTTAAGTTATTGTAATTTGTTGTCAAGGCTAAAACAATGTGTGTGCCATCTTATATAAATACTTCATAGTAAGTATTTTGTATTTTGATTTAAGGTAAGAGATTTTTTGGTTCTGTTCGATAGCGTAACAAATCAGTGTTCGAATACGGACAGGTGTTTCGACCGTCGTTTCGGCGGGTAATTTTGTTTTTGCTATCTTTGTTGAAAATCAATGTCCTATGTCGAAAAATTTCAAGATTGAATTTTATGGACACCGAAGGCTGGGGGCTTTTCGTAAGCGGCTTTACATTCTTTTCGGAGTCATTCAGTTAACTGTCGGTTTATTCGGACTTTTTAATGCAGCCCCTTCTTCCGGTTTTTTTCTTATTTCCCTGGTTTTGTTGATCGGAGGTGCCGGGTATGTTATTTTTGCCCTTATTGATCGTCGGATTTTAAAAGAACGAAATTTTTTAAAAATCACACCGGAGGTATTAACCTTCAAAAACTCGCGTAGGAAGCCCAAATCTATAAATCTTGATCAACTCCTGGATGTAAAAGTAGAAGAACAAAAAGCAGATTTTATTGAAAAGGACCAAACCGTTTCTTCATATGATTTTTCAGGGTTTCCTGTCAGTGTGGGGAATGAAATTATTACTGTTTTAAAGAGCCTTCGGGATTCCGGTTTAATGGCAGATGCAAATCCTGATGTTGAATAATTATATTCATGGCGCAATGCCAAAAAGAAAATCAGTAAATAAATTATCAGGAGTGATCTGCTGAATTCCTGCCGGTGCCTGCGATCTTGTTTAATTATGGTTTAATATGGGTGTCATTA
>CAZQOV010000264.1:0-1674 GCA_964595055.1 uncultured Bacteroidaceae bacterium
AATACAGGAACCAGGGGAAATGCCCATAGTGAATATCTTGGTCCATTATCTGAAAGCGGGATTCTGGGTATGCTAAGTATAATACTGGTCTTTATAGTCACGGTTTACACAGGATTAAGAGTCTATTTTACATCAAAAAACAGGGAAGTCAAAATTATCAGCCTTGCCATATTGCTGGGCCTGATAACCTATTATATACACGGAGTGCTGAACAACTTCCTGGACACAGATAAAGCATCTGTCCTCGTATGGGGATTTTCAGCCATACTGGTTGCATTTGATATTTATGGAGGAAAAGGAATGGAGGAAAAGGAGATAAAACCGGAAGAAGCTCAGGTATCAAAACCCTGAAAAATCCACCCCAAGTATTGATATATCATCAAAAATTGAGGAATTCCCCTGTACAATTTTATGTTCGTTGATAATAGTCCGGATGTTTGCTCCTATTGTCTGGTCATTACTTATTTTTTCCTCAATAAATTGCGTTCCCCACGATATGTTTTCATCTTCTTCCTCTATCAATTCAACAAGACCATCAGTATAGGTAAGTATTTTAACCTGGGTATCAATCTTGAGTTTTTCAACATTTACAAAAGGCAATTCATCAAGCATACCTATGCCAACACAACCACTTTTAAGCTGTTTAAGTTTACCCGATTTAATTTCATAAAAAAGTGGAGGGTTATGACCGGCATTCACAAAACAAAGTTCTTTGGTCTTCATATTATAGCGGGCAATAAAAAGTGTTATAAACTTTTCCCCTTTAGCAGACGATATCACTCTCTTATTAAGCCGGTTTACAAGCCTCTTCATCGGAATATCAGCAGTGAACAATGCCCTCAGATTAGCCTGGAAATTTGACATCAGCAAGGCTGCTGAAATACCCTTACCTGAAACATCGGCAATACAAAATCCTATCTTATCATCCGACAATTCAAGAACATCATAGTAATCTCCTCCTACTTCAAAATGTGGATTATAAAAAGCTTCAAAATGAACACTTTCATTTGAAGGGAGGGTTTCATTAGCTGGTATGAGAATGCTCTGCATTTTGGAGGCGAGTTCCAACTCCCTTTTGATGGCTACCTGCCTGAGATTGTCTTCATAAAGACGTATATTTTCTATGGCAACGATTATAATGTTTGAGAGGGTCTGTATAAACCTTAAATGTTTTACTACCGGACTAAGGCCTTCGCTCTCCTCTTCAATATCTCCAATAACAATAAAAGCAATGGGTTTCTCATTATGTGTAACAGGAAGGACGTAATCTCCACCAGCTAAAAATTCAGGAATGTCTATTCCTATTCTGGAAATTTCATTTACACTCAGGAATTCTTCATTCCGGCATAGCTGTTTACATGCAGAAGGGTCAAATCCGGAATTAAGGATACATTCCCATTTTTCACTCTTTTTTATGATAATTACTTTCCCGATTTCCAGATCCTGCATGAGGAACTTTTCATATTTTTCCAAAAGTTCTTCAACAGGAGGATTCTCATTGATTGCCAGGGTAATCTCAAGCAAGGCATTCAGCTTGAAATTTGACATCAGGAGTCGCTTGTTTTTCGAACCCGGGGTTAATACCATAAATAAATTTCTTATAAAAAAGTAAATATAATGAAATTTGTTAAGACTTTTAAAGAAGTACAAGGCTTTATGAGCTTTTCAACAATA
>CAZQOV010000265.1:0-1660 GCA_964595055.1 uncultured Bacteroidaceae bacterium
TTGCTTATATTCTTTGATTTAAGTTTTTGAGGTGTGAAATCGTGCGGAACTCAGGTGAAATAACATCCCGAATTTAACTGTTGATGAAGGTGTTATTTGCTGATAATTAGTAGTTTTAATTAATTAAGCCCTTTTGTCCATGAATGGATTTATAAATTTCTTTCTTCACTTTGTATTTATTGCAACTTTTGTTTTCCTGATAATCGTATCCTTCATTATCCTCAGGCCCTTCCGTATCCATCGTACCCGTATGGCGAGCACAATGGCATTGAAATTGAGCTATTTGCTTTACCTTGCCGTTTTTATTTCCCTCATTTACCTGGTCCTGTTTTTTTCTGAAATACCCGAAGAAGAAGCAATTGCAGATGACTTGATGATGAAATTATCTTATATCATTATTGTGATATCCTTTTTTATCCCCAACCTGGCGATTATGTTGCGGCGTAAGGTAAAAAAGCTCCGCCAGCAATATAATGTTTTTTTTACTGCCGTCAATGTTTTTATCGTATTGGCTCTGCTTTTTGTTATTCGGTATTTTCCTTTTCAATTTTAAAACAATATTGTCCCTTTAGTTATACTTGCTCCTGAATTCCCCACTTCCTGAAATCTGAGCCAAACTCCTCCCTGACCCTCAATACCCATTCCCCTATCCCTCACTCTCTATCACTTCCAGACCTCTTTTAATCTTTTCTTCCAAGGGCAAATGACCGTCAATCCAATGGATATTGAACCCTCTTCTTTCCATTCCTCTGAACCAGGTCATCTGCCTTTTGGCGAACTGATGAATGGCTGTGTTCAGTTTGCTGACCATTTCATTATAGGATAACCTGCCTTTTATATACAGGCTTATAAATTTATATTCAAGACCGTAATACAATAATTTTTCTTCCGGTAAACCTTTTTCCAGGAGACCCTCTACTTCTTCAATCATTCCTTCAGTCAATCGCTTGAGAAGTCTTTCTGTGATTCTTTTTCTTCGGCTTTCACGGTCAAACTTTATTCCCAGAATGGTACTGTTTATTTCCGGGTAATCGGTATGCAAATCCGGGTTTTTCACATAATACTCTTCTATTTCTATCGCACGGATGAGTCTTTTTCGGTTTTCAGTATCCGTAACGTTATGCAAGGTTTTGAAGGATTTAAGCCTTTCAACCAGTTCATCATGATCTTTGGTCTTTAATCTTTCTCTTAATTCTGTATCATGAGGCACGTTAATTAATTTATATGCTTTGAGTACCGCTTCAATATACAAACCGGTGCCACCACATAGAACCGGTATTTTCCCCCGATTTCTGATAGCATGAAAGACTTGTAAGAAATCTTTCTGGTATTCAAATACATTGTATTCATAACCTGGATCTGCAATGTCGATCAAATGGCAGGGGATAGTTCTGCCGGCAACGATATAATCTTCCAGATCTTTTCCCGTGCCTATATTCATATGCCTGTAAACTTGTCGGGAATCGGCAGAAATGATTTCACCATCAAGCTTGTGAGCAAGATGGGCTGCAAATGCTGTTTTTCCGCCTGCTGTATGACCCAAAATACAGATAAGGTTTGTTTTTTTATTCTCCGGCATACTATAATTGCATGGATTTTGTTAAACTAATAGTTCTCAAAAATATTTTAATTTTGGTAAAAGATTGCTTATGAAGCTAAC
>CAZQOV010000266.1:0-1659 GCA_964595055.1 uncultured Bacteroidaceae bacterium
ATGGTATCAATATCAACAATATATGGTCCATAAGGATTCTTCCTTTTTGAGCCATAAACATCCTTGGAAAGATCTGCCATACCTGAAAGAGGATACCTTGTCGATTCTCCCGGGGTATCTCCCAGCAGGGCATCGCATACAGTCTTGGCATTGGGAAAATCGTTCATCTGAAAGTATAGTTCAGCCATAAGAGCCCTGGCAACATCAGCATTGAATCTTCGAACATTCCAATAGTATATCGACTGATAAACAAATGTTTCACCAAATTGCCTGTAGGCAAGATCCCATCGCTCAGGAAGCAGTTCCCTTGCTTTTTCTGCATCCTCAAGCATAAGCCGGTAGGCCTCCTCTACCGTAACCCTTTCCTCAGGATAATCTGCTTTGTCAATAACAGGTTTCAGGGGATAATAGCCAGCGGGATCGGAAGAAGATGTGGCCGTATTGTATTGTTTGGCCACCATTTTGGTTATTTCGAAATTCGCCAGTGCTCTTAAAAGATAAGCTTCACCCCTCATCCTTTCATGATTATAGAGGTAGTCAGGATCATCTTCAAGACTGCCGTTTTCAAGGGCATCAATTACCATATTGGCATTATTAACGGCCCTTGATGCATATTTTATCATGTTCCATCCTGGTGACCCTTCTCCTGTCAGTGCATTTTGTCTTTCATAGACCGCCATGAGCACAGGAGATATTTCAGATTCTTTATAGGGGTAGGGAGCAACGAGGTCACCGTTCAGGGCTGAAACCAAAAAGGGAGCGGAAGCCAACCCTTCTCCCTGGAAACCCAGAAGAGCAGCATAGGACCCGTTTAACAACCGTTCCAGATCTATAACCGTTGCAAAAAAACCTTCGGTTGTAATGAGTGGTTCAGTCTCCGTTTCATCTATCCACTCTTCACAAGAGGTAAATGTAAGTGCCATAAAAGTAACACTTAGCAGAAATATATATTTTTTCATTTTCATCATTTTTCAGATCATTTAAAAAGTGAAATCTATGCCTATCAGTATTGTTCTGGGCTGAGGCGGATCAAACATGAGCAAACCGGCATCCATGTTAGCCATGCTGTTGTAGGCGCTGTAGAGCCCATTAGGGTCGTATCCGGGAAACGAACTGAAGGTGAGCAAATTCTGGCCCGATATGTATATCCTCGTTTTTTGCATGAAAAGCCTGTTGGAAATAGCAGAAGGTAATGTGTATCCTAGGTTCAGACGTTGTAATCTCACATAGGAAGCATCATGAATAAACCGTGATGTAACCCTGTGTGACATCTCCGTATCATAGAGCAGCGGTGTATCGGTCGGTGAGGAAGAAGTCCATCCATCTGCAAGACCTGCACTACCAGTCATTGATGAATTCACATAGCTCAATGATTGTTCTCCAAGATCCAGCAGACTATGTCCGCTTCTGAAACTGAAAAGGAAAGACAGATCAATTCCCTTAAATGAAAAGCTGTTATTTATGCCACCGTAATATTTTGGAAATGGAGTCTTATCCGAAAAATATGTTGAATAGCTACTAAATTCCGCATCACTAAGTAATTCTGCATCTATAGCTTCACCTGTTTCGGGATCCCTTATCAGTTCATGGCCTGTCTCAGGATCAACACCTGCCCATTCCGGTACATAATAACCTGCAATTATTTCTCCTTCATAAGCT
>CAZQOV010000267.1:0-1588 GCA_964595055.1 uncultured Bacteroidaceae bacterium
TGGAACAGCCGTTCACTATTATAAAAACTGGCGTAAAGGACGCTTTTCTGATCCCTCGGTCAATCGGTTCAGGCAACATCCTTCAGATTACCTCGAAGGTTTGGAAAATACTGTAAAAGAAGCGGTTAAAGATTTGGATAAAGAGGTTATTAACAATATAGCAGCAATTTCTGTCGATACAACGGGTTCAACTCCGGTTGCCGTAAACAGTGATGGGATTCCTCTTTCACTCACTCCTGGTTTTGAAGACAATCCCAATGCCATGTTCATTTTGTGGAAGGACCATACAGCTGTGAAGGAAGCGGAAGAAATAAACCTGCTTTCACGTTCATGGGGGGGTGAAGATTTTACAAAATATGAAGGGGGAATCTATTCATCAGAGTGGTTCTGGGCAAAAATACTTCATATATTGAGGGAAGATCCGGAAGTTAGAGAATCAGCTTACTCATGGGTAGAACATTGTGACTGGATACCTGCTGTCCTGACCGGCAATACGGATCCGCTCAAACTAAAACGCAGCCGTTGTGCTGCAGGTCACAAAGCAATGTGGCATGAAGATTTTGGCGGACTTCCATCTGAAGAATTCCTTGTCAAACTTGATCCCTTGCTAGCCGGATTAAGAGAAAGGCTTTTTGAGAACACCTATACCTGCGAAACCAGTGTGGGAAAGCTTTCGGAGGAATGGGCTGAAAAGCTGGGCCTGTCAACCAATGTGATTATTGGTGCAGGTGCATTTGATGCTCATCTGGGAGCTATAGGCGGAGAAATCAAACCTTATTACCTGAGTAAGGTTATGGGAACTTCAACCTGTGATATGCTGGTAACACCCGGAGAAGAAATTGGTGATAAGCTGGTTAAAGGTATTTGTGGTCAGGTTGATGGTTCTATTATCCCTGATATGGTTGGGCTTGAGGCTGGTCAATCTGCTTTTGGTGATATTTATGCCTGGTTTTCGAGGGTGTTACTCTGGCCTGTTGAAGAAATAGTATCGAAGGCTGAATGGCTTGATGACAAAACAAAAGAAAGGATCCGTGAAGAAACAACTGAAAGACTGATCTCCGAACTGAGTAGAGCTGCTGCAGAGATTCCTCCGGATATAACCGGTGAGCTTGCTCTTGACTGGATGAACGGAAGAAGGACTCCCGATGCAAACCAGGAACTAAAGGGAGCCATTGCCAATCTGAGCCTGGGGTCAGATGCTCCCCGTATATTCAAAGCCCTGGTTGAGGCTACTGCATTTGGCTCAAGGCTGATAAATGAGAGATTTATGGAAGAAGGTGTAAGAATAGACGGGATAATCGCTCTTGGGGGAGTAGCTAAGAAATCTCCCCATGTGATGCAAACAGTGGCAGATGTTTTAAATATGCCAATAAAAGTTGCCAGATCAGAACAAACATGTGCCCTGGGTTCCGCTATGGCAGCTTCGGTTGCAGCAGGCTTGCATAAAGATGTTGCCGCAGCGCAGAAGGCCATGGGAGGGGGATTCGAAAGTGAATATTTGCCAGATAAAGATCGTGCTGCGGTTTATGATAATATTTATAATAAATACAAAAAACAAAAGGTTATAATTTTAAGAATATAAAACAAT
>CAZQOV010000268.1:0-1532 GCA_964595055.1 uncultured Bacteroidaceae bacterium
AGGCGAGAATATTTCCTCCAAAAGAATGTTTTATCTTCCGGCCTCCCGAGGGACTCGTTGAGGCGGTTGGAAACGAAGGTATAGTATTCATTCTGAAAGAAGGAAAGGCGATTAGGAAAGAAATCGTGGTGGGGCCGGTAAACGATAGGGGAATCATTATAATAAAGGGCTTAAAAGCAGGCGAGAAGGTGATTACCCATGGAAATGCCTGGTTAAAAGATGGGGAAAGCGTAGAAGTTGTTGAAAATAAAACCGGAAATAAATGAAACTACCCCGTTTGGCAATTGAAAACTATCCCTTTACCCTGGTGGTATTTGTTCTGCTGCTCATCATGGGGGTTATTTCTGTTATCACTATGCCCAGGACAGAGGACCCGCCCATGGATATTCCAGGTGCAAGTGTAATTATCATTTATCCCGGGGGAAATCCCGTCGATCTGGAAGAACTCATTGCCAGCCCTGTCGAAGAGGCTATCAATGAGCTTGATGATATTAAAGTAATGAATACCTGGATACGGAATGGTATCGTTTCCATATCGGTGGAATTTAATTTTGAAACAAATGCGGAGGACAAGTTTGATGAAGTAGTCAGACAGGTAAATTCTGTGAGGTCGGAGCTTCCTGAAGATCTTTACGATCTGCAAGTTCAGGAATGGTCCAGTACCGATGTTGTGATGCTTCAGCTGGCTATGGTATCTGAATCGGCCTCTTTTTACCGGATGGATAAACGGGCACAGGAACTCAAGGAGGAAGTTGAAAGATTGCCGGGAGTCAGAAGGGTGGAAGTTTTTGCGAGTCCTGAACGTGAGGTCAGGATCTCATTGAATATGAAAAAATGGCTGCGATGAAAATTTCTGTTGAAGAGGTGAGCAGGGCGATACAGAGTAATAATGCCAATATTCCCGGTGGTGAGTTGAATATAGGAATGAAAAGTTTTAATGTGAAGACCAGTGGAAGCTATAAAGACCTGGATGAGATCCGTTCAACTGTGGTAAGTTCTTATGAGGGAAGTCTGGTTAAAATCTCAGATATTGCTGCCATCGGATTTGCTCATGAGGATTACAATTATCGGGCAAGGTATAACGGTAAAAGAGCCATCTTTATCACGGTTAAACAAAAAGAGGGACTGAATATTTTTACTATCGCCGATGAAATAGAGCCGGTAATCGGTGAGTTTCAGGATAAGCTTGATCCGGATATACGTCTCGAGAGGGTATTTGATCAAACGGAAAGTGTAGACAGAAGAATCAACGGCTTTTTTATGAATCTTATACAGGGGATCGTCCTTGTAGGAATTTTCATATTTCTCAGTCTGGGTTTCCGGGCATCTATCCTTGTAATCATTGCCATTCCTCTATCCATTTTGATCGGTCTGGGTTGGGTGGATTTTGCCGGTTTTGGTTTGCAGCAAATTTCCATTGCTGCTTTGGTTATCGCATTGGGGTTACTGGTTGATAACTCCATAGTGATCACAGAGAACATTGAGCGTTTTATGAGAAATTCAGGCAACAGAACCCGGGCAGCTTCGGAGGC
>CAZQOV010000269.1:0-1529 GCA_964595055.1 uncultured Bacteroidaceae bacterium
AACCTGATAAACATTTTGTCATTAAGAAGTTGTGTTACAGTGGGCTTTAGGAACATGACGAATTCGAGTTATTATTTTTATCCCAAACATTCCAATTGTCGGCGATGTTTAGCAATTAGTACTATTAAATTCCGTTCATATTAATCTTTCGGAGATGAGGATACAGAATACAAAGATATTCAAATTCGTTGAACTGTTGTTGTTTTTTGTCGGATTACCACTGCTTTTATATTTCGATTTGATTCCCGTCCATAAGGCGGTCCCTTTATTGGCGGTTTTTTTTCTCTTTTTTTTCCTCATTTTGAGGGACAAAAGCTTCGACAGGAAAAAGTTTGGATTTAATCACTTTCAGGACTGGGGTCCGATATTATTCCGCTTTTTCATTTTTGCTGTTATCACTACTGTCTTAATCCGGATTATTTCGCCGGAATACCTGTTTATTCTACCAAGAGAAGCCCCCTTTTTATGGCTTCTGATCCTTATCTTTTATCCTTTATGGTCGGCCCTTCCGCAGGAATTCATTTTCCGGACCTGGTTTTTCCACCGTTATCGCGAACTTTTTGGCTCTGATTATGTATTCATTCTAATTAATGCTTTATTATTCTCCTTTTCTCATATCATTTTCAATAACTGGCTGGCGATCGTACTTACTTTTATAGGCAGCATTATTTTTGCCATGACCTACCGCAGAAGTCAATCGTTAATGACGGTCTTTGTGGAACATTTGCTGTATGGGAATTATATCTTTACAGTCGGATTTGGCCAGTATTTTTATGCTCCAACCGGTTAATGAGGTACTCGATATTTACTGATCATTATTGCCGTAGAAAGTTTACCCGACAGCCGGATCAATTCAAACGTCAATCGGGGATGAACAGCGTAAGTTAATGATAATTCCGGTCAGTCTTTAGATGGCATCCTCTTTCACATTACATGCTTTTATCGAGAATCAGTAACAGCATCAACATCAGATAATACAGATTAAGTGCGATAAAGTACCTTTTTTGATATTGAGGGGGGAGTTTTCCTGAGAGAAGTTTTCTGAAATAGAGGATTAATAAAATGACCAAAGCAATCAGCAATATTGAAAAACCCAGAGAGGAAATGATGCCAAAAGCAGGAAGAAAGAGGGAGCTTATCAAAGCGGCTGTCATCCATATATAAGTTAGGCGTTTAATCTGTGGTACGGCAAAAATGCCTGTCAGGACAGGCAGATTTGCTTTTTTATATTCCTGTTCATGTTGCATGATCAGGAGCCAGAAGTGAGGTATTTGTCCCATAAAAAAGACGAATGCCAGTGTGATTGCGGGAAGGTCGAATATTTGCCCTCCGGCAGCAGTCCATCCGATTAATGGGGGCATGGCGCCGGTAACGGAACCCGGGATCACGGCAAAAGAACTTATTCTTTTCAGGTATGTATATATACCGTTATACCAGACGATGGTAAAAAAACCAAGGATTAAGGAGAGCAGTGAACCAAAGAGGTACAGCATCAGAGTACCGGACAAAAGAAAAAGGACAAAAATGAT
>CAZQOV010000270.1:0-1523 GCA_964595055.1 uncultured Bacteroidaceae bacterium
GAGATTATACGTTGCATGCCAATTTTAGGGCACTACCCAATAAGGGGAATATTACAGGAAAGAAATGGCATGATATAAACAGGGATGGAAGACTTGATTCTAATGAACCCCTTATTCCAAATTGGACTGTATTTTTGGATGATAACCGCAATGGTATTCTTGATGTGGGTGAAATCGCGACTGAGACCAATGCCGATGGTACCTATACTTTCAGTAATCTATATGCAAATTACTTAAATGGAACAGAATACTCTGTGGCGGAAGAAATACCTGAAGGATGGATGCAAATTTATCCTGTTATGAATCTTAATTCTGAGATTTGGCAGATTAGATTGTATCCAGAGGAAACCAAAACCTGTGATTTTGGAAATTATTCCTTGAGGAAGAGTAATTTGACCCTTTATATTGGCCCCGCCGATGCTCTCCAGGCCGGTGCATTATGGAGGATAGATGAACTTGAACCTGCTGATGTGTGGCACGAAAGTGGCGACTCCATAGAATGCCCGGGAGGCTCTTATACTATTCTCTTCAAAAGCCTTGATGGGTTTTCTGAACCTTTATTAACTAGAGATAATGATCGTGTTACGCTAATCCCAGGCAAGAATTACGAAGCTATTGCTTATTACGCGCCAAATACCGGAAACCAAGAAGGCTTTGCCGATAATCAATTCTTTTCCGTTGTATATTCAGGTCATTATGAGGCGAGAGTATGGAACTATAGCCATGCGAAAACAACGACGAAATATGAGGCATATGGTCAGAGTACTTTTATGTATGAATTCCCTCCAAACGAGTGGATGATCCTTTGCCTGTATGACTTTGATTCAGGACTTTGGAAAGAAGGCGTTTGTATGAATAATAATCTCTGGACTGAATATTTTTCTTCAGAACCTTTAAAACCCGCTTTCCGCTGCAGTGAAACGCCAATAGCGTTCCCGGACAGAATGGCTGGTAGTACGCAGAGAATGATTGCCTTGTTAGGTGTTTGGAGTAAATTAGGAGTATGGGATTATTCGATAAATGATTGGGCAGTAGAGCCTTACGGAAATGGCTCATGGGATATTCAAAAAAGAATAATAGAATACCCTATCGCTGATGGGGTATGGAATTGCATCACTTTTTACAGCTCTTCTAGTTCGCAATATATATCCGGAATATTCCAGTGCCATGTGACGTGGTAGATAACATCTCTTTGGTGTGAAAAATCTTTGCGCTTAAGATAACAGGGCTCAGGCTTCAGGTGGATCATCGATTTACCTGAAGCCTGAACCTTTTTTCCCATATTAAGTTATGGCGGTTTCTCTTTTTCTGGTGGCAGGGATATATTTTATCCTGCGGGGTTACCGAGGAACGGGACGGATATACATTTTTCAGATCTGCGATTATTGCTTGGTAAGGGGAGACAGGGCGTGCCGCTTCAAGTGAAAATAGACATTTGCTTTAAACAAAGTCACCCCATGATCGTACTGGAAAAAGGATGTGAAAGTGGCTTTTCAAGGGGGCCAATTCCCGGTGAATCTGGA
>CAZQOV010000271.1:0-1520 GCA_964595055.1 uncultured Bacteroidaceae bacterium
CCCGGATTGAATTTTAAAATTCCCTTTGTTGAGCAAGTAACGAAGGTTCCTGTTGAACGTCAACAAAAACTTGAATTTGGTTTCAGGACAACAAGGCCCGGCGTACAGACAGAATATACCCGCGCAGGCACTGGTGATGAATCCTTAATGTTAACAGGAGATCTAAACCTTGCTAATGTTGAATGGGTAGTACAGTACAGGATAGACAATCCTTATAAGTTTCTTTTCAGGGTGCGCAATCCCGAAAGCACACTCCGGGATATCTCTGAGGCGGCCATGCGGCAGATTGTGGGCGACCGTACAGTAAATGAAGTATTGACTGTAGGACGAACAGAAATTGCAAACAGAATGGAAGAATACGTCCAGGAACTCTGTCGCGAATATTCCCTGGGTATAAAAGTTGACCAGGTTGTATTACAGGATGTAAATCCTCCCGAATCTGTAAAAGCAGCGTTTAATGCTGTAAACCAGGCTCAGCAGGAAAAAGAAACCCTTATCAATCAGGCAAAATCCGAATACAATAAGGTTATCCCAAGAGCCAGGGGACAGGCAGATGAAACCATCCAAAAGGCAGAGGGTTACGCAACAGAACGTGTAAATCGTGCCAGAGGACAGGTTGCAAGGTTCAATGACCTGTATTTTGAGTATATTAAAGCTCCCGAAGTTACTAAACGGAGAATATATTTGGAAACTATGGCAAATGTCCTTCCCCGGCTCGGTAATAAAATTATTACAGATCAGGAAGGAAATAATGTATTGCCATTGCTTCAGATGCAGTTAAAAGAAACCTCAAGCCAAAGCCAAAGCCAAAGCCAAAGCCAAAATCAATCTCAATAAAAACAGATATACATGAAATCTAATAAAATTGTTATATATATAGCCATTGCCATCGCAGCCATAATTGTCATTGTTCAATCAACCTTTGTAGTGAATGAAAAAGAACAGGCCATTATTACACAATTTGGTAAACCGGTGGGAGAAGCTATTGAGGAATCAGGCTTAAAATTTAAAATTCCATTTATACAAACAGCCAATTATTTTGATGATCGTTTTTTGGAATGGGATGGAGATCCTAACCAGGTTCCAACAAAAGACAAAAAATTTATTTATGTTGATACCTATGCAAGATGGCATATTACCGATCCATTGCAGTTTTTTAAGCGATTGAGAAATGAACGGGGTGCACAATCCAGACTCGACGATATCCTTGATGGTGAAACTCGCGATTTTATCGCCAATCATAACCTGGAGGAAGCTGTGAGAACAAGCAACAGGACTCCCATCAGCGATGGAATTATCAGTGAATTAATAAGTGATAGCTTAGTTAATATTGATGTGGGACGGGAAAAGATCCAGGAAATGATACAAGAAACTGCCAATGAACAGGCAATGGATCTGGGAATTGAAATACTGGATTTCCGCATTAAACGAATTAATTACGTGGAAGAAGTGCGGGAACAGGTCTATGACCGCATGCAAAGTGAGCGCATGCGTATTGCTGATGAATTTCGTTCAGAAGG
>CAZQOV010000272.1:0-1508 GCA_964595055.1 uncultured Bacteroidaceae bacterium
TCCTGAATCCAACCGCTCTCAACAGGGCGATCTCATTTTTACGCTCAAGAATGCTCCTGAAAAGTACAATTCCCAGCCCAATTGTCCCAAGCAATAACCCGAGTGCGCCCATTACGAGAAATATAGAAAGATAGGTGTTGGTTACGGAATTGAATTCTGCCAGCCGTCTGGCACTGAGTTCTAATTCTATACCATAATCCCTCAGGCCACGGTTGAGCTCATTATGGATCATTGCACTATCACCCGGTTCACCTTCAATAAGGAATACCGATGTTCCGCTGCTTTCCGGGAAATTTCTCAAAAAATAATCATTGGAAATAATAACTTTTCCCTGGAAGATAGAAGGTGCAAGTCCTCCTACAAGCAAGAGCTTCATGGACTCTCCCTGTGAATTATTATAATGGAGTGTATCTCCCACTTTTTTACCCAGACCCCATTTGATTACGGTTTCATCGGCAATAGCCGGAATGAGATCCCCAGGAAGATCTTTTTCAAGTGTCGCCCATGGCTTACTTTCATCAAGATATCCGGTCCGGGTCTGGAAACTGAATCTACCTTCAAGTAGTTCCGGGTCGATACTGATGATCTCCGGATTTTGTATTCTGTTTAAGTTCAGGCAGCTGGCATCATCACCTTCTGCCTTTCTGAACTGAAGAAAATCATAACCTTCACTCAATCCGAATTCAAAGCGTTTATTCTGCTGGTTCAGATTATGAAGCACCGGAACGCTGGATTCGGCATAAAAAAGAAAGCCCCCTGTACCGCTCGAAGGGTCATCGGCATTTATGAAGAGGTCTTTACGGTTACTGCCGGTTGAGATTACCAGGAAAGTGGCCAGGGTAAAAAGAATAACTATGGTCATGCTTCTCCCGGAATTGCGAAGGGCATTTTTCAAACTAAGTTGGGTGGAATGAAAGGACTGATATGGCCTTTCACTTAACACAATAAGAGATAACCTGAAAAAAGATATGCCTGCAATAAGTAAAAGTCCTCCGGCAAGGAAAAATATGGAGGCATTTTGTATTTCTCCTTTGAATACCTGCCAGGCAATTATTACAATTGCGATGATCACTGATACCAGGAAAATAATGTTGTAGGTCTTTTTATGACTACCGGTTTTTGCAGGTGTTTTCTCCGCTTTGATTTTCTTGAGATTTCTCCTGAGAAATTTATTTAAAGGCAGGTAAATAGCAATAGTGGAAATGATAATGCTGGCAAGGAAACCTACAAGTAAAGTTACTCCCTTAATGTGAACCATCAGCATTTCGGTTCGCACAATATCTTTCCAGATCCCGTTAAGTGCTGAAAAAACCGCCTGCTTGTAAACTATTGCCAGGAGGATACCAATTAATGCTCCCGGAACAGCAATTATCAATCCTTCAACAAGGACCATATACCAGATCTTCTTATGGGATCGTCCCAGTGCGGACAGTGTAAGAATTTGCCCTTTTCTGAATTCAAGATCCAAAAGGAATAAGCGTACATCCAGGAGGACCCCTGCCACCCGC